>JANQPK010000295.1 GCA_028289505.1 Cyclobacteriaceae bacterium | reverse complement strand
CTCTTTTCATTGATTGAAAATCTTTGGTCTTCTTCAACTGGTTCAGGCATCTGTTCACTACTATTCGCTTCAGCCAGGCTGGAAAAAGTGCTTCCTTCTCCAAGGTTTTGAGCTTGCTAAAGGCTTGAATGAACGACTCCTGAAGCATATCCTTGGCATCCTCATCATTACCCATCATCCGCCTGCAAATATTGTACATAGCCTCTGCATACAGATTGTACAGCTCATGCTGTGCTTTTCGGTCACCAGCCTGGCTGCGGTTGATCAGATATTGGTGTAAAGAAATCGCTTCCGGCTCCAACCTCTTTAGTATTTCTGTAACAAAGACATCCCTCGGGTCAAAGGGTTTCCAAAATGGTTCAAAAAAATTATGGTATCTTATTTAGACGAATTACTAGAATTGTAGTTAAAAAATTTATGCAAGCGGTAAAACATCAAATTTATGAAGGCTGCTGTTTATTCTAACTTCCAGGAACCAGTTGTTATACAGACTGTTGCAGATCCAATACCAGATCTAGATGGTGTGGTGATTGAAGTAAAGAGCAGCGGGCTTTGCTTAAGCGACTGGCATGGATGGATGGGGCACGATCCCGACATTACCGTTCCTCATGTTCCAGGACATGAACTCGCGGGAGTGGTAGTAGAGACCGGTGCACAGGTTAAAAACTGGTCTGTAGGTGACCGGGTGACCTTACCATTTGTAGGTGGTTGTGGAGATTGTGTCTATTGTGACACTGGTGCTCCGCAAATTTGCAAGCATCAGTTTCAACCTGGATTTACTCACTGGGGATCTTTCGCTCAGTTTGTGGCCATTAAATATGCCGACCACAATTTGGTAATGCTGCCGCACTCCATGACATTTGAAACTGCTTCCATTCTGGGTTGCCGCTTTAGCACTGCCTTCCGGGCGGTAGTAGACCAGGGTAACGTGCAACCAGAGCAATGGGTTGCCGTTCATGGTTGTGGAGGGGTAGGACTATCGGCAATAATGATCGCTAAAGCATTTGAGGCTAAAGTTATCGCAGTAGATCTGGAGCCGTCGAAACTAGAGTTGGCGGTAGCCTTCGGTGCGGATCATGTGGTCTTAGCCACAGATATTCCGGTAGTGGAAGCCATAATAGACTATAGTACTGATGGGGTACATCTGGGAATCGATGCTGTTGGTAATGCACAAATTATAGGTAACTCATTAGCAAGCCTTCGAAGAGGTGGTAAGCACGTTCAGGTAGGTTTGGTAAACCCTGAAGCACAGGATATTTTGGTTTCTTTTAATACCATAACTGCTTATGAATTACAAGTTATAGGAAGTCACGGCATCCAGGCCAGTCGCTATGCTAGCATATTTGATCTGATCGCCCAGGAAAGGTTACATCCCCAAAAACTAATTACCCAAGCTATTTCACTCTCGCAATCGCCTTCAGCCTTGCAAAGCTTGAATACTAAAACAGATCCAGGGATTACGGTAATCAATGATTTTTCTACATGAAACAGATTATCGAAGAGGTATATGCTCAAATCCGATATGATCTAATAAGGACCCCGATATTCAATAGTCAGGATCTCGATGCATTATCAGGAGCACAGCTCCATTTTAAGATGGAAAATCAACAAACCACTGGATCCTTTAAACTTCGGGGGGTTTTAAGCAAATTCTCTGCACTGATGCGTTCGGAGGTAGCATTCGACCGGGTGGTTGCTGCTTCTACTGGCAACCACGCCCTGGCAGTTTGTTATGTTTCAAAAGCCTTCGGGATCTCTCCATTGATCTTTGTTCCTGAAAGTATTTCCAGCACAAAATTGGCCAAGCTGCAACAACCTGGAGTGGAAATTTATAAACAGGGGGAACAAAGTGGCGAAACAGAATTAGTTGCCTTAGAATATTCCAGGAAGAACCATATCCCCATGGTTCACCCCTATAACGACTCCTCCGTGATAGCGGGACAGGGAACCCTGGGACTGGAGTTGCATGAGCAACTGGAATTCATGGACCTGGTATTTGTACCAGTTGGAGGGGGAGGATTGATTTCCGGGATCGGAGCTTATCTGAAAGCAGTACGCCCCTCTATTAAGATCATCGGGGTCCAACCTGAAAATGCTAACGAAATGGCTAAATCCGTGGCTACGGGTAGAATAGTGGAGCCCTCTAGGATTCCTACCATCTCTGACGGAACCGCTGGCGGGCTTGATCCGGATACCATCACCTATGGCTATTGCAAAGAGTTGGTGGATAAGTTTGTACTGGTTGAAGAACAGGAAATAATTAACGCCCTGAAACTATTAGAGCGTCATATGGACCTACGTGCGGAACCGGCAGCTGCTCTGGCACTGGCTGGATTATTTAAAAGCCAAGAATTGATAAAAGGCAGGAGTTGTATCGGCATAATCTGCGGGGGAAATATAGATCCTGAGCAGTACTTGAAGCTGGTCTCGAAATAATCACCATATTGAAAATACTGCAGCCAGCGTCCACAAGCCCAATGGTCAGACCTTATTCCTCATTCCTTATTCCTTATTCCTCATTCAAAATTCCTGAGGAATTGCTATTTTGGTCGATTAAACCCTGCTACTATGAATACGCGCTACTTGTATGGTCTTTTGGTGGTTCTACTGACTATCTCCTGTCAAAAAGAAGCAGAACCTGAACCCGGGGTCGAAATAACTTTGCCTGATGGCTTTGAAGCTACCCGGTTGTACAGTTCCTCGGAACACGATCAGGGTTCATGGGTATCACTTACCAACGACCCTCAGGGCCGTCTGATCGCTTCAGATCAATACGGCAGTTTGTACAGAGTGACACTGCCGGAAAAAGGAGACGAAGTAAGTGTGGAAACCATACCGGTTAAACTGGGCAGTGCACAAGGCTTGTTATGGGCCTTCGACGCCTTGTATGTTTCGGTGAACGCGCGTGAAGACTCCGTAACCAAGGGTAGTGGGTTGTACAAAGTGACTGATTCCAATGGAGATGACCAGCTGGATTCCGTGGAAAAGTTATTCAGCATGGACGGCAACGGTGAACACGGCCCCCATGCCATCATACTTGGACCGGGAGGTGAAGACCTTTACTTAATTGCCGGTAACCATACCGATGTTCCCGAAGGGTTCGGTTCGGTATTATCGGGAT
>JANQPK010000294.1 GCA_028289505.1 Cyclobacteriaceae bacterium | reverse complement strand
TCGGGCCAATACCTGGCGCAGAAGGCTTGATGTAACTACCAATTGGGCCATCGTAACCTCAGCGGCATTTCTCTCTGTAGCTTTTGGCAATGCTAACTTTCCCCATTTCGGTATTATTCTAGCTACTATTTTCGTGCTGTCCTTCTTAATTATTGAATCGAGACGTTATAAGTATTTTGACCTATGGCGTTGGAGGATCGCACTGATGAACGAAAACTTTTTTTCCCAATTAATTTCTCCTGATATAACACCCCTACATTCGAACTGGCGTGAAATGCTGAGTGAAGAGCTAAAGCAATCTCAATTCAAAATTACTTTTATGCAAGCCTTCGGTAGACGCCTGAGACGAAATTACAGTTGGATCTTTATCTTACTAGGTCTTTGTTGGTTTGCTAAAATACTTATTCACCCCACCCCCATAGTAGAGCTTTCTCAAATTCTTGAAAGGGCTACTATTTTCAATTTGGTACCTGGAATAGTAGTGCTATTGGCTGGAGTGATTTTTAATACCACATTGGTAATCATAGCCTTGATCACCTACAAGAGAAAGCGGGAAGTTGAAGTCCAGATCAGGCCAATGTGATTTCAATCGGCTGGAACATTGGGCAATGGACCTAAGTCAGAGGCCTGGCAATTCATATCCACTTGTTGCCTGGTTTTGGCTCCTGGTATGGCGGTATCGCAAGCTGGATGTGATAAACAAAATCGCAAACTAACCTGGGCCATACTTTGGTCAGGGTATTGTTGATAGAGTGATTGGTATTGCCTGAATTGATCAAAATAGGTTTGGAGTTTTTGGGGCGACAGATTCATACTTCGATGGTCCTCAGTAGCAAAAGTGGAATCGGCATTAAACTTACCGGTTAATAGACCAAATAGTAGCGGTATCCTGACAATAACCCCTATACCGTACTGCATGGCTTTGGGGAATAACTTTTCCTCGGCCTGCCTCTCTAAAAGATTGTACCGCACTTGTATGCAGTCCAATAGATCATGATGCAGGTCCAATAGGTGGGCTTGTTCATTTTCTTTGAATGATTGTATACTTAAACCCACATGTTTTACCTTTCCTTGACGTTTTAAACGCTCCATAGCGGCCCAAGGCTCATCCCTCTTCAGGATTTTAAGGTCTGGACTATGTAACTGTAAGATATCCAAGGCCTCCACTCCCAACCTTTTTAAGCTTTGTTCCGCAGCAAAATCTAAATAATCCTTGTCGTAATTGGGCTTTATTGGTCCATAACCCTGATCATCCTCCGGGGTAGCATGGTAGAAATCACTTCCGGCTTTAGTAGCGATCACCAGATCCCCTTTGCCACGTTCTCGTATAACTTTAGAGATTAGAGCCTCCGAATGCCCAAATCCATAGACATCCGCAGTATCGATTAGCGTTACTCCATTATCAATGGCCTGGTTAAGCGCCTTTATTGAAACATTGTCATCAGTAGCACCCCAGTTCATCCCACCAATGGCCCATGCACCAAATCCTATGGTAGATACCTGTGGTCCATCCTTGCCTAGCTTTGTGTATTTCATATTTCTGTATTTACAACCTGTCAGAAAATAAAAGTATGCAGATACTTAATCAATACAGATTGAGTATCTACCGCGGGTAACTCCGGGAAATAGTTGGTCCTATTGGTATTCATACCAGAATTGAGCACGATCCATAGATCCTGTCCCTCCCGAAAATTATACCTAAATCTGATATTGGCAGAAAACAAGTCCGCATTACTATTATATTGTACCAGGGCATTAGTGGAGATTTTACGGTTGACGGCGGTTCCAATACGCAGTCTGGTAATGTGGAATCGAAAGACTTCACCCCGATCTTCAAATTCAGCATCGTTGTATACATACTCCAAGTTTAATTGAAAGTGCTTTGACAAGTACCAGCGAGGAGTAAAGGTAACACTGTTAAGCCACCCATCGTAAAATGGGCCGGTGTCTACCTCAAGACCCGCGCTTAAGGTATTATCCCCGGCTATCCGATATGCTGCATTAGCACGGTAAAAATTATAGATACCCACAGGGATGGCAACATCCTCGGATAATCTAAGAGGCTCCAATAGGTTTTCATAAACCCATTTCAAGGATAGGCCACCCCCATCTAAATTTCTCCTGGAAAAACTCCACTCTGTTCCTGCCTCCGCAGAGAGCACTCGATGATCCGAATTGTTTACATAGGTGTTTCCTATGGCATCGAGCTTATGCCAAATGAACGGCCCCTCTTGCTTCAACCAGGTGTAAGAGGCGGTGGCGGTACCAAATTTAAAATCATTGCGATCCACAAAGCCCACCCCTGGATTGTAGTTTGGTCCGGACAGAATAGTACCAATATTATAACCAAATCCACGACGACGTCTGCGATTTATGTCAAGAGCCAGTCGTCCACTTTTGAAATCAGCAGCTCCTCCATTTTCGGTAAGGCTATCAAAGGTTTGAGCCCACTGGACCGTCAGATAATCATCTCCAAAAAGTCTAATCAGACCGTCGATCCCATAGGCCAGATTCTGGTTCCCTTCAGTATCAATCCTACTGGTAAACATGCCCCCGATAAAACTATTTTGATTAAAAACCCTTTTTCTTACCCTGATTACACCAAAATTCTCTGAGGGAATAGAGTCGAGCCTTTGGGTTTGCATATTCAAGACCCCGAGGTCCCAGGTTTTCATGCGTCCAATCAAACGGGCTCCACCATAGATAGGAACCTGCTGTCCATCATCAGTGAGTCCGATTCGTCGACTGAAAAAAAGACGACTCAGTCCTCCAGTACGGAAATCAAAAACTGAAGCGCGTTCCTGGAAGAATTGCCTTTTTTCAGGGAAAAACAAAGAGAAACGGGTCAGGTTTACCAATTGGTCATCTGCTTCAGCCTGGGCAAAGTCAGTATTTATGGTGAAATCTGCGGTTAGGTTATTGGATATAGAAAACTTTATATCTCCCCCTATTTCTGTCTGAAACTCATCTTGACTGACGTAGGCATCATTTGATTGGTTCAACTGATTCCATTGCTGGTAGCCTCCAAGTACGTAGGGCGTCACGTATAATTTCTTGATGGGTTTAATACCTTCGAACGCCACTTTTTGAATCAACGAGGGTCTTAAAAAGGCCCAATTGGTGATAGGGGGTATTGCCGGATATACCAGCCGTTCTAACTTTCTGGCAATTTTACGCTGTGCCGACATACCCATGATCACTCTGCCATCTACGTCCTCGAACCGTAAACTGGCAAAAGGAATACGTATTTCCGCAAACCATCCTTCTTCGGTGATGGTACTCTCTGCATCCCAAAAGGTATTGAAATCACGATTAAGCCAACCCCCGGAAGAAATGGTACCGCCGGTACCGTCGTTGGAAATAGCGGCGTCATTCCTTAATCCCGTAGGAGTGGTGGTAAAAACATAAGCATTCTCATTGTCGTTATAGGTATCCAGTACGATTTCAAAATGGTCCGATCCACGGATAAGATCCCGATATAGCGAAGTTGCTCTTATACCATCGGGATCGCGGTCATAGGCCCGAATAGACCCGTAAAAATAGTCTTCGTCATAACCGAACCTTATCTCTGTTCTCTCCGTGGGAAGTGCACCTGCATTGGGTTCATATTGTACCATCGGTACCGGTTCAATCGACTCCCATGCTGGCTCATCAACTTTTCCGTCCAAAATTACTTCCCCGATCCTAGGTATGCTGTAAATGGCGTCAGATTGCCCCCAAAGCCCATAGTTCCCTACAAAGAGCAGTATAATAATTAGCCAAAACTTGATGGACATGCGCTACAAGTTCGGGAAATTCAATTAACAAACGACAATTAAGAATGAACAATTATAATCATCAGCACTGGGGAAATGAATTATTTGTGATACACTAGGCTCAATGCCCTTTGCTCCATGCTCCATGCTCTATGTTCTTAGCTCAAAGCTCAAAGCGCCAAAAAGACCCCTACGGAATAAGCGGGACGGGCAAATATCAATTTTCCGCTTACTGCGCCTGCGTAGGCCGCACTTATTCCCCAGCTATCTTTAACAAAGTAAGAAAGCTCAGGAGTCAAAGCCAGGAATTCGGCGTTGTTGGAGTAAAGTCCAGTGCCATCACTGTTGAAATTCGCATCTCCATTTTGAAAGGACTCCACTCCATCGAGGGATAGTTGAATCAAGAATTTATCCAGCAATAACCCAACCTTTGCTCCAAATCTGAATTCATCGGAGAATCCATTGGTCCGGTTGTTAAAGGCGCTATAGACCGAAGCGAATGGATACAACTCTCCAACCCTGAAAGATTTGCTGGCATCCAATCTGAACATTTGATTCCACTCACCGGTACCAGTTTGTAAAGAACCGTCTCGGCCTCCGCTATTATTACCAAAAGGAAGCCCTAAACTGAAGCTTCCGCTCAGCGCGATCTTATCGTTTTGTACGATTCCATACTTCATGGTCAATTGAGTATCTCCAACCGAATTCACGGCATCACCTGGAAGGATCACCTCGCCGGTAGTACCTGAAACCTGTTCATTTTGCAATGCTCTGACAAAAAATGGAAAATACACAATCCCGGTAAGGCGTTCGGTAAAACCATACTCTCCGTAGAGACTGGTGATATAGGTTCCTCGAGTAGCGTTGGGGTCAATTCCTCCGGTGTTGGTAAAGTGCTGATCAGCAATTACCCAATACTGTGAGAGTTTGAAATACCCTGATCCTTTGGGTTGAATCCACCCGTCTCCGGCAAAAGCTAGTTGGGTAGCGCACAAACTCAGTAGATATATGATAAAGATTCTTAACATAACGATTACGGTGTGAACTCTCCTTCTCCTACTGCCACTCGAAAGGGCTTGCAATAAAACAGCACGTGACTGAAATCATTAATACGAATCCCCTGCGGTATTTCGTACTCTTGCTGTCCGGAAGCAGCAGTTACCTCTCCTAACTCCTGTGCATTAGCAACACTTGCGGTATTATTGGTGAGATAAATATACAGGCCAGGAAGGGCTTCAGAAGTTTCGAAATCCTCAGTCAGTATAAGTCTTAACCCATCCTGATTACGCAAGATTGCGGTTCCCTCTAATTGATAGCTGCTAACGGTACGCAATTCCGCGGTCCTATCTCCTTCCATAGCTTGTATTACTCTCACGGAATCTTCATCAACCACTGCGGGATCAAGTACCTCCACCGCGAATGATTCCATAGCCTCATTTACGGAAGCTGTTACGGTAGAAGTTCCTGGCATCAAGGCGGTCACCAATCCACTTTCATCTATCTGCAAAACTGCTGGATCAGAGGAGTTCCAGTTGAAATCTGCGGATTGTCTGGCCCCGGTGTTGTCGAAATACAACCCCTCCAACTGGTATTGGTCGTTCACCAGCATCACCTCAATCTTATTGGCCACGGTAACCCTGGCTTCAACAAAATCCTCTACTATGTCAGTACCAATGCAATTACTCAATACCAAGCCAGCTACTAGGAACCCTACTATTAATCTGCCCATATCAATGCAAGAAACGAATTAAGTATCACAGAATATTCACAACACTGGTGCAAAGTGCTAACGAAGCAACATTTTTCCCAGCACATCAAAGAAAAGCATCGCAAATAACATGGTGGTCATGGCCCAAATTACCAGCAAGTTAAAGGCATATGTAGGAAAATAAGTACCCAGAAAAGGTTTGAAGGCCACCAGAAACTGGGTGCGGAAATTAAAAATTCCATCTTTTTCAGGTACCATATATATGGGATAGATTTTTTGGATCAATCGACCATCTTCCTCCACCACCCTATCGATCCCTTTGTTAAGTACCAACTCCTCAACGGTCTCATTGTGATAATGATTGCGAAGCTTGGCCAGATCCTGGTTATCTTTCAGTTGTGCTTTAATACTATTGGTAATAGCGGCTTCTTCGGACTTTGCCCGATTGAACCTATTGTTGTAAACCCTTCGCAATGTGACCAGAAAACCTTCCGTCTTTTCTATGGTTTTGAGGTCGACATTCTCGATGGTCAGTTTTTCAAGTTCCGGCAGATGTTCAGAACCTACGATCTCCGATTGTCGCGATATTTCATTCCTGAGAATTTCTAAACTGTTGCCCATCTTATCTCGCTGCTGGCTTCTAATTAGGTTCTTACAGTTTGCCAGGTTAGATTCCAACTCAGGAATATAGAAGTTAGCCATATAATCAGAATTCATCTGGACTCGCTTACTTTCGAAGTAATGCTTATGATAAGCATTAGCTTTAAACTGGTTTACCATCAGGGCCTCATAAGCCCAACGACTGGTCATAATCTCTCCAACCAGGGGCACTTTCTGGTGAGACCGTAGACTGGGATGTAAGTCATCGAATTTAACCACCACTCCTCCAAGAATGAGCTGGGGTATTAGCAATAAGGGGATCAATATATAAACGGTAACCGCGTATTTGAATGCGGAACTGATATTCAAACCTAACACATTGGCGAAGCAGGAAGTACTGAAAAGCACCAGCCAGTATGCAAAAAACATCCCACGAATCTCCAAGATTAAGCAGCCGATAAGTGCAAATGCGAATGTTTGTACTGCTGAAATACCAAACAATATGGTAATCTTAGAAAAGAGATAGCTTCCCCTGCTCAAGTGTAAAAACTTTTCTCTTTTCAGGATCTTTCGATCTTTAATCAACTCCTCCGCACTGACCGTAAGTCCCATAAAAAGCGCCACAATAACACTCATAAAGAAGAATGCTGGTATATTAACATTCTTGCCAAATGAATAGGCTTCTCCCGTGGGAAACTCCTTGACAATAAATGCCAGGATAAAAGCTAATAAAGGGCCTTCCAAAGAGTTGATCAGAATATACTGCAAGTCACTCAACTTGGACCGTACATCCCTGGCAGTGAAAATGAAAAACTGCTTTAATTTATTGGGTATCAACAGCCGGCCAGATGGTTTTTCCTTGATATTCGGAACTACAGGCAGCATAGACCGATACTTGAAATGTTCTTCCCATTGCTCTGGGCTTACTTTCCGCTTGTCGGTCAAGCGTCCGTACTCATTTACTACCTTGGTCTCGATTATATTGAATATCTCCTCTGGTCTGATATTTCCACAAACTGGACATGTACCAAGATCCCGATCGATAAGGTTGGTAATATCCTTAAAGTAGGATTCCGCATCTACAGGGTTTCCATAATAGATTTGATAGCCACCGACATCAAGTATGATTAATCGATCGAACATTTTAAAGATATCCGAGGAGGGCTGATGGATCACTACAAATATTAGTTTACCCTTAAGGGTTAGATCCTTAAGCAGGTCCATAATATTCTCGGAATCCCTGGAGCTCAGTCCAGAAGTAGGCTCATCTACAAATAGGACCTGTGGCTCTCTAAGTAGTTCTAATCCAACATTGACCCGCTTACGTTGCCCCCCACTGATAATCTTATCCAGGGGACTGCCCACTTTCAAATCCCTGATTTCAGATAAGCCAAGGTTATTTAAAGTTTTGACAACCAGTTTATCTAATTCATCATCATTGGCATTTCCAAAACACAACTTAGCCGCGTAAAACAGGTTTTGGTATACCGTTAGCTCCTCTATCAGGAAGTCGTCCTGTGGGATGTATCCAATAACCCCCTCAATTTCATCTCTTTGTTGATGGATGTTTATGGTGTTAATGGTTACTGCTCCCTTGCTGGGGGCAAGGTTGCCATTGAGCACATTTAACAGTGTTGATTTCCCCGAGCCGCTACTACCCATAATACTGATCAACTTGCCGGATTCTTCGAACACAGAGATGTCCCTGAGCCCCAATGCCCCATCCGGAAAGTTGTAAAACACATTCTCAGCTTTGAAGACAATTTTTTGCTGCTCTTTGTCAATCAAAAACTTCCCAAGAACATCGGAATAATAGATAGGTTCAGTACGGTAAGCTCGAATAGTACTACCAGTAGAGAATACTACCCCCTTATTGTTTTTAAGGGGTACCCCATTGAGGTAAACTGTACTTTTGCCAAGG
Source organism: Cyclobacteriaceae bacterium (assembly GCA_028289505.1). Taxonomy (GTDB): domain Bacteria; phylum Bacteroidota; class Bacteroidia; order Cytophagales; family Cyclobacteriaceae; genus SZUA-3. Next base: position 2,501 of record JANQPK010000294.1, on the reverse strand, counting down.
TATTTAATAAAATAACTTTCTATAGAAGGCACCCGTAGCACCACCAGTTGTCCCGGTAGTCCAGTGGCAATCATTCGTTCAAGGTCCGATGGTAACTCCAAGCTACCGTCATCGATGCTCAATAGATCAGGGGAAATCACCGGGCTATTGGTGGCAAAGTCCACAAAATCGGTGATACTCTTTACGATTTTCTTCTTGAGCTTGAGTGCCTTACTGATGTAGTAGAGCAGGTTGGATTCCCTTTCAGAGATGATCTTGTCTGCAGTAATAAGCTCCACCATTTTTAATACCAACACCACTTTTTGCTGCTCGGTGGTTTCTTTATTGAGCTGCTTAGTAATTTGGATGATCTTTGACCAATCCTCTACAAAGTCTACTGTTTCATCGTCGGTATTCTCTATTTGTATGCGCTGCGATTCCTTCTCCAGCACTAATTGGTCAAAGAGCTCCATAAACCTGGCAACACCGCTTCTGTTCAATTGGCGTTCCAGAAATTCCTTTATGGTCTGACGTTCATTATAGGTGACGCTACCTTCTTTGGCAACAATGGCAAATAATTGGATAATCGCTTTTAAGAGCTGTTCACTCATAAGGGACAGGGGCCAGAATCACAAGTATAGAGAGATTGTAGATCAAAAAAAAAGCATTGAATCATCATCAATGCTTTTTTCTTTATATGTGGTCCAAATTACCCAGTAATATAAGCTCTTAAGTCCTTAATCTTTCCTACCAAACCGTCCATGGTACCCTCCTGAAGGAAAGTAACGGCCTGATTCTGTTCAAAAGTTTCTGCAATGTTTAACTTGTCATATTCTGCCACTAGGGCGCTGGTAAGGGAAACCAATTCGTCGGTAGTAGCATCACCACTCACAGATTTTAGAAGTTCATTTAGTTGTGCTGCTGGTTCTTCCTGGGCAAGGACTAGTTCTACCAACGGAATAGCCAATGCAGCAAAGCTGTCATCGAGTTCATCGCTGGCATCAATCTTGGGAAACTGCTCAACCAGTGAGCTGATAATGTGCAATCCTTCGGCAAAAGTTCCACTGGCAACCAGAATGGCAGTTCGTTCCCTACCACTTTCTTCCAGGAAACCTTGAGTATCGTCGATGGCATCATCCAAAATACCACCAAGTTCTTCCTTGGATCCCAGATTAGCCTCAAACTGCTGTACCCGCTCATCATCTATTGCTGATGAAACCCCAATCTGGTCACCCAGGGCCTTAGATCCGTTGAAATAAGTAAGTGCCTCTTGTGATTGATCGTAAGAGCTTAGATAACCGATGTCAGTTGCATAAACACCAAGATTCATGGCCGACTTGTCGTCTTCAGTTTGGTATTGATCTACTTTGTTAATATCACTTAGCAAACTCTTATCAAAATCTGCTCCGGTGGATTGTATGATGTAAGGGATTTCGGATGGTGGAGGTATGTTATCCAGCATGCCTACTAGCTGCTGTTCCAATTGTTCTACTGCCTCTTCAAATTCTTCTCCCTGATCCTCCTGTTGCTTTGGTGATGAACAAGCGCCGATCCAGAGTAGACAAACAGTACCTACAATGGCCGCTAAAATTCTTGAGTTTATTTTCATGATCTGTTCAGTAAGTTGATCTCTGGTTTGAAATATTAAGAGGGCGATAAGTTATAACAATAAAAATTATTACGCAAATGAAAGAATTCGGTGGCTATTCTCCACGATGTTATTCATATTTGTGAGGGCCTTCCGATCACCTGAAACTGGTATTCAAATCGCACTGTGGGGCTCGCCCTTGACCCTTAGCAATGCTGCAAAAAGTAATTAAGGAATTATTAAATACTCAGCTAGACCCCGCTGATTTGGCGGGGTTTTTTTTTCAGCATTATTGGTCTAAATTTGTCCAATTTTTAGAATCCTTCAACTAATTCAATCCAGATAATGCCAAAAGACACTAGCATCAAATCCATACTGATAATTGGAAGCGGCCCCATTATAATAGGTCAAGCCTGTGAATTCGATTACAGTGGTTCGCAAGCCTCAAGATCTTTGCGGGAAGAGGGAATAGAGGTGATTTTGATCAATTCGAACCCCGCAACCATCATGACAGATTCGGTTACTGCAGATCACATCTACTTAAAGCCTCTGGAGAGAAAATATATTATTGAAATACTGGAAAAACATCAGATCGATGCGGTGTTACCGACTATGGGCGGGCAAACCGCACTTAACTTGGCTATTGATTGTGAAAACTCCGGAATCTGGGAACGTTATGGTGTGAGAATGATAGGGGTAGATATTGATGCCATTGAGACCACGGAGAACCGGGAAAAGTTTCGCCTCAAAATGGGAGAGTTGGGGGTGAATGTATGTAAAGGTAAAACCGCTACTTCCTTTCTACAGGGAAAAGAGATCGCTCAGGATATTGGCTTCCCATTAGTAATCCGGCCTTCTTACACCCTAGGCGGTACCGGTGGCGGATTCGTCAATACACCGGATCAATTCGAAAAAGCCCTTACTCACGGTCTTC
>JANQPK010000290.1 GCA_028289505.1 Cyclobacteriaceae bacterium | reverse complement strand
CACGAAATTGTGTATTCGATGTTAGTTAGTTAGTCAGATAAAGAGGTAGGAGTTAATTTCTACCTCTTTTTTTTTTATGCTTGTTCTCTCCAGATTAATGCTGCAGCCCCTGAGATTGCTGCATTCTTCTCGGCCATCCCCGATGCCATGATCTTAACCTTTCCTCGGTACATCTCCAGCAAGCTTTGATCCATATACTTTTGCGTAGGTTCAAAAATCCACTTACCACTATTGGCCAGACCACCGACCAAAAAATATGCTTCTGGCTGAGAGAAAAGCGTAAAGTTCGCCAATGCTTTCCCCAAGATCTCTCCAGTGTAATCAAATGCTTTTAGCGCAATGGGGTCTCCTTGCTCTGCTGCCTCTGTAATTTCCTCTCCATGTAAATCGTTGAAGGCGATACTTCGAAATCGGCTCTCGTAAGTATATTTGCTGATCAAATACATAATGGTTCGCTTTAGTCCGGTTGCGGACACATAGGCCTCCAAACCGCCTACTACTCCAAGTCCATCGACCCTGCCATCCACCGGCATCATAGCAAAATGACCATACTCACCTGCAAACCCATCATAACCGTACACAATGCTGCCGTTAGCTACTACCCCGCTCCCCAAACCAGTCCCCAAGGTGATGACTACAAAGTCATGCATACCTTTTGCATTCCCAAAAAGCATTTCACCCAGAGCAGCTGCATTGGCATCGTTGGTAACTAACATGGGAGTATCCATCCGCTGCTTTAGTTTATCAAGCAATGGTACAATTCCCTTCCAGTACAGGTTAGGGGCATACTCAATGGTACCTCTGGTATTGGAAGCATTGGGGGCACCAATGCCTATCCCCAATAAATTCACCTTATTGGGGTACTGGTCGATCAATTCCTTTACTGATTTAATGGTTTGGTCCAGGAAGTCATCCAGATTTGGATATTCCTTGGTTCGGAAATTCATATCAATTACACATTCCCCTGATTGATTGACCAACCCCAGTTTGGTTTTGGTACCACCTATATCAATGCCAGCCGCTAGATCCATGCTTTATATCATTTGGGCCGTGTAACATAGAACAATTTTATTTTATTATCAATAATCCGATTAGCCACAAAATAAAAAACCCCGCTTAAAGGCGGGGTTTTACCAATGATATTCAGAAACTACATCAATTCAGCGATAAAGTGAAACAGTTCTGATTTGTACTCCTTGAAACCATCTCTGAAACCAGAGATTTTGTCGTCGATAATATCGTGTTTTACCCTGTAGGATTCCTCGTTATTTATCTCTCCGGTAATGATGCGATTCAAATATTTCTCATGCTTTCTCACCGCTTTGGCAAACTCATCGAGCAATTCACCTTGATAATAGGTAATCAAGTTTTGCAAATGACCTATGGTTTTTTTGCCCTTATAGGTGGTAACTTTTTTAGCATTGGAATCTAGTAATTTTTGAAAAAAGTCTAACTCCAATTTCCAGAGGTCCACTTCGGAAACCCACTGCTTACTGGTTTTATGTAGATCCATTAGACTCTCCCGCAACAGGAACTCAGTGGTCGTTGCTTTTAAGTTCTCCATAGTTTGATATGTTAAAATTTGGTTATAAAAAAAGGTATTGAAAATTTTCAATACCTCTATAATCTCTGAACACTGAAAGCACTATTTTTGATTGGACCAGTCTTTTTGTATTTCTTTTATTAATAGGAACTCTAAATTGAACCATTAGGCCGATCTCATATAGTAAATCAGTACATTAATTTAAAAAAAATATGGCATTTTCCAAGTGCAAACAGGGCAAATATAAGCGCTTGCAGGAACTGTATTTTTGGAAAAAATTAGTTACTGTAGAGTCTTATCATTTGATCCAATTCGAACGAATAAACCCTGATATAAGCCTGATGTAAAAAAAATCCGCGAGACATAACGATTTCACTTAATAACACTTTGAATGAGGTATCCAAGTTGCAGAAACTTCTGTTTACTACCTTAAGAGTTTGTTTGCTTTCATTGCTGATGTAATGTTTCCGTGGATAAAAATGTGCAAAAATAGTGCATAACTTGTCGATAGATTACTTGCACTATAGGTACTGTCCACATACCTTTGATATCACCAAGGTAGAGATAAAAGGTCGGCCTTGAGCCGGCAGGAAAAGTCAAAACTTTGATAAAAGGACCCCCGGGTTCGACCTTCGAAGGAATAGCTTTTTCTGTTAGAATTGGAGATACCGGCTCTTCTGAGTTGGGATTGAAAAGGAAACCAAAATAACTGTAACTTGGAATTCTTCAAGGTTCACGGACTTTGTTGAATTAGCGGGAGTGTTTTCGAAAGAAGATGTTCCCGCTTTTGTTTTTAAGTTAAAAAACATTTTTACAAACAATTACCCTGGTAATTGCATTTAAAAATAAACCACTCTAAAAACCATGGCATTAAATATAGGGGATAAAGCCCCCAATTTCGAGGTACAAGACCAATCAGGGTCTACCATTAAGTTGTCTGACTTTGAAGGTCGCAAACTGGTACTATTTTTCTACCCAAAGGATAACACGCCCACATGCACAGTGGAGGCCTGTAATCTTAGGGATAACTATCAAACTTTTATTGACCAGGGATACGAAGTGCTTGGAATAAGCAGTGATGATGCCAAATCACATCAAAAATTCATCGATAAGCATAGTCTTCCTTATTCCCTGTTAGCAGACACTGACAAAATCATGCATGAAGCGTATGGAACCTGGGTTGAAAAATCCATGTACGGTAGGAAGTATATGGGTACCGCCAGGAAAACCTTTGTTATCGATGATAAGGGAGTGATCGAAAATATCATCGAAAAAGTAAAGGCCAAAGAGCACACCACTCAAATTCTTGGTTAGTATTTCGCCTTTGGTGTTTAGTTTTAGGTAGGCATATTGACTAATTTATTGCCCATGCTCATTGCTGAACACCAACCTCTGTGAATTACATATTCAGATCGGAATGCTTACAACACTTTACCGGCTCTCACCCAGAGTGTGCTGAACGACTTGATGCATTCAGAAATCTACCAGAAGCCTCCATTCCACCGGGTAACGACTATCTTCAATTAGTTCATTCCAGCGATCATATTCAAAAGGTCAAAGCAGCATCTGCTCAATCCTTACCCATGGACGGCGATACCATGACCAGTGCCCAGAGCTTCGAAGCTGCATGTGCCGCAGTTGGTGCAAGTGTGATGGCAGCAGAAACCAACGGGTTTGCCCTGGTAAGACCACCAGGGCATCATGCCTATGCAGAGCGTGCTTCAGGGTTCTGCCTTTTCAATAGTATAGCGATCGCCACCAAGCACCTAACCAGGCAAAGTAAAAAAGTAATGATTCTAGACTTTGATGGTCATCTTGGTGATGGCACCAGTGATATCTTTTACCAAGACCCCAATGTTTTGTTCTGCTCACTACACCAATTTCCAGCATTTCCTGGTAATGGGTGGTTCGATGAAATAGGGTCTGGGTCGGGTGAGGGATTTACTGTCAATCTACCACTTCCACCTGGTTCTGGGGACGATATTTTTTGGAAAGGAATGAGTTTTATAAAACCGATAGCACTGAACTTTAATCCTGACGTGGTAGCAGTTTCCGCAGGGTTCGATGCGCACCATTCCGACCCACTTTTACAGCTCAGTTTAAGCCTAAACACCTATTACAGGTGTGGAACCTGGCTCAGTAGCCATTTCAAAAATGTATTTGCAGTTTTGGAAGGGGGATACAACCTGAATACCCTGCCCAAAGCCATTCATCAGTTTTACTATGGAATGAATCAGCTTACAGAACCGCACCCCGAATCACCCACTACCTCAGATATTTCTACCCAGTCCATATTCGAAAGAAACCTCCAGGGCCTGCAAGAGAAAATGAAAGGCTACTGGCCCATATAGATAGTTTTTTGAAGAATTAGTATCCTCTAGGTATTTTTACCCATGGTCAAACTACCTCAAGTCTGATGTCTTGGACCGTATCAACCATAATATTAGTGGTAGGGGCATCAATTTACTTGCTGCTGATAGCCTATATTGTTTATTCACTGCTTCGAGAGAATCGCGACCCTGAGATTACCTTAGCCTGGGTACTGGGATTAACTTTGTTACCATTTTTTGGCTTGATCTTATATCTAAACTTCGGCCGGAACTTCAGAAAAATAAAAATTTTCTCCAGAAAAGGTCTTACTGATCTGGTTCGCATCGAAGAGATTAGTCAGAATCAGATAGAGGACCTGTCATCTATTACCTCCAATGAGTCGGATTATCTAGCTAAATCCAATATTATCAAACTACTGCTCAATAATAGCAAAGCCGTACTGACCGCCAGAAACCAGGTACAAATACTACAAAATGGGGATGCTACCTTTGCGGCAATCCTGGATGATCTGGAAAAAGCACAACATCATATTCATTTGGAGTACTACATCTATGAGGATGACGACATCGGAAATAGAATTAAACAAGTGTTGATAGAGAAGGCAAGGCAAGGATTAGAAGTAAAGCTTATCATTGATGCTATTGGAAGTTGGGGATTAGGTTCTCGATTCCTTAAGGATTTACGAAAAAATGGAATTGAGGTGGGGATATTTATGCCGGTTAGATTTCCACTGGTGGCCAATAAAATCAACTATCGCAATCACAGAAAAATTATTGTGGTGGATGGGAAAATTGGGTTTGTGGGAGGATTAAATATCGCAGACCGATATATTCACGGTACACCAGAATTAGGGATCTGGCGAGATACCCACCTTAAGATTCAAGGGGATGCTGTCCAGAGCCTTCAAACTATATTCATAACAGATTGGTATTTCATCACTAAGCATTACCTAAGTGGTGCACATTACTTTCCGTTACATGAAATTAGGGACCAATTATTAGTACAGGTCACCTCCAGCGGTCCAGATTCAGACTGGTCTAATATTATGCAAGCCTATTTTACGGCAATTACTACTGCGGAGAAAAACATCTACATATCAACGCCCTACTTTATTCCCAACGAAAGTATCCTAACCGCACTTAAAACCGCGGCCTTAAGCGGGGTTGATGTCAAATTAATACTTCCCGGAAATTCTGATGTTCGCACTACCTGGTACAGCTCAATCTCCTATGTAGAAGAATTATTGATGGCGGGAGTAGATGTTTATATTTATCGTGATGGCTTTAATCATGGTAAAATTATGATGGTAGATGATGTCTTTACTTCTATTGGAACCGCCAATATGGACGGGCGTAGCTTCAACAAAAATTTTGAGGTAAATGCCTTGATTTATGACCGCGAGACCGCTCGCCAGATGAGAGATAGTTTTATGAATGATATATCTCATAGTGATAAAGTCTACCTGCAGGAATTTTTAACAAGACCCAGGAAGCAAAAGATCAAAGAATCGTTTTGCCGGGTGCTCGGTCCCCTTTATTAAATCTACTATCCGATATCTTCTATCTACTAGCTCTTTGTATTAGTTGGGAGATAATAGATCGAAGCTAGTAGCTTGTAGCTAGTAAATCTACAGGTCTTGCTGCATAACAGGGTCATATTCTACCACCAGATAGGGTATTCCCCATTTCCTTACTTTGTGATAATTGTTTTTATCAATACCGTAAAGCATTCTTCTGTTTATCAGCTTATTCTGGTTTAGCCACTGGAGATGCCAATCGGTAACTTCCTCTGCGTAACTTATAATGAAGTCTGGCCGGAACTTTTTGGGTATCCACTTGTAGAATACTATTGACCAATCTCCAGGACCAGTAAAGACGGTGTGCAATTCCGGAAATCGAAACTCCAGATAAGCAGTAAAAAGAAAGTCACTGCCCACCATGCTTTGATCCGTTAATCCTGCTTCTGTAAGAATTTTAGTGATTTGATCTGCTAGCAGTGTATAGTTATAATTCCCATGTCTTTTTACATCTATATAAAAGATAAGTTCATCCGAAAACTGTCTGTTAAATTCCTCCCAAGAAGGAACCCGATAATCAGAAGGCAAGCCTTGATGTAGCAGTGGCATTTGCTGCAATTCCGAAAGTGTGTAGCCCTTCAATGGATTATTGGTGCCAAATAATCGATGACCATCTCGATCGTGGAACAGGTAAAACAAACTATCCTTGCTCTGTTTAATATCTAGCTCAATAAACTTGAAACCCAATTCCTGAGCTCTTGCAGCAGATGCCAGGGTATTTTCCGGGGCCTGATCCGAAACCCCCCGATGCGCTACCAGGCTCAAGGTACCTTGGTAAAATTGATGGGTAACGGGGATATCCTTTGAACCCCAGCCACCACCAATAACTCCCAATACCAATAAAGCAAGGACGACCAGGATAATAAACGCCTTAAAAATGAGGGTTATAGTTTTTAAAACCATGGGGATAATTCCGACTGAAGTAAGTTAATATTTTATCATATTTGAGGTCAGTACTGAAATCAATTTCTATGTTTTTCTTTTTATCAAAAACAATTCCCTATCTATTTATGCCACTATCGTTGGTTATTGGAATATTGTTGTTTTCCCTGTTCTTAAAAAGGGGAAAATGGAAAGCCGGGTTACAAATCTTTGCAGTGGCACTATTGATTTTTTGTAGCAACTCTGTTATCACCGATAGAATTTTCAAACTTTGGGAAATCCCTGTCACCCCCATAGAAAGCATCTCAAATTCCAAAAAGGTGGGGGTAGTGCTAACAGGAGTTGTCAGAAAAGAAAAGCTACCCCACGATCGGGTTTATTTCAGCGAGGGGGCGGATCGGATTTTGCATGCCGTGCAGCTATACCAAGCCGGAAAGATCCAAAAAGTGGTGATTACTGGAGGAAAGGGTTCATTCTCTGAATCTCCAATTCGAGAGGCTCCTCAATTAAAGCAAGTACTCTTAATGTGTGCCATTCCTGAGCAAGATATCCTGATAGAAAGTGAATCAAGAAATACCAGACAAAATGCTCAGTACACCGCACCCATTCTAAAGGAGAAGTTTCCTGACTACGATTATTTGCTGATTACCTCCGCATTTCACATGAGACGTTCTCTGGCATGTTTTGAAAAAGAGGGTATCAATGCCAAAGCTTTTAGTACTGATTTTAAAACAGGTGATTACCCTCCCCGCCTGACTTCGTACTTCTTCCCCAGTCCAAATGCCATTTTCAGATGGCATGTACTGATCAAAGAACTTATGGGGATAGCGGCTTACAAATTAATGGGCTATATATAGTGAGAATTAAAGATTAGGAATGAGGAATTGGGAATTAAACGTCTAACAGATTACGTGCTAGTTCACTGATTCTATCCAGGGTATCCTGGCGTATGTAACGCTTCTGGTCAACTTGTTGGGGCTGATCCCTTAAGCAAAAATAACTATGAATGGCACGACGTGGTTTGTCTGTATGATTTACTGTTCCACCATGCCAGATATGGGAGTTAAAAATAGCCACGGTTCCTGCTGAAGCCTCCAGCAATATTTCTTCTGGGTGGGTGGCATAAGGATCTTCCAGATCTTCCTGAGGCAGGATGCCAGACCTATGAGTACCCGGAACTAGGCGGGTAGCACCATTTTCTTTACTAAAGTCATCCAGTAGCCATATAGAATTGCAAACTTTATATTCTCCAGGCGCTACCGATTCATGCCAGTCGACATGCAATTTTTGCAGGCCAAATCCCTTTAAGGATGCACGGTAGTTCAAGGCGGAGAGTTTATAATCAGCTCCTAGCACCTGAGTAATGGCTGCCATCAAACGGGGATGAGTGTAAAAGATGTCAAACTCGGCCCCCTTGTTCACTAAGTCAGCCAATCGATCCACTCCTTCTTCCTTGGGATGACGAATGTGTTTTGAGTCTAGCAGTTCGGATCCGGCATATTCTGCTTCGGCCTCCATCAAATCCCGCAAATGCTTTCTAATGGAATCGAGTTGCTGAGGAGATAGTAACTGCCCCAGAATCAAGTAACCATTTTCATCCAGGAAGTCTCTTTCCTTTGGTGAGAGCGCA
>JANQPK010000278.1 GCA_028289505.1 Cyclobacteriaceae bacterium | reverse complement strand
TTCCAATAGAATTCTAAAGCCCTCCCGATTCTTTCGCAGGCCATTTGCTTTTAATACTCGCAGGTATCGCATTTTCTCCTTACTGAAAAGGTTCCAACTCAACCATTTGAATAGATTCTTTTGAGATTCAATGCGTTGTTGGATGATCTCTTGAAATGCCCCTAATTCTTCAGTTGGGATACTTACTTCTGGCCCTTCCTTCTTAAAACAATCCAGTACCAGACGCTCAATATTCGCAAGTGCTAATTGGTCCTTATGAGTGTCTTTATATTCAAGATGTTGATTGAAAAACTTATATACCTCAGGATCCTTCAATAAGGTGATAAACTTGGAGATCTCCTCTTCATTATCTACTATGTACTCCAAGGTCTCGAACGACACCTCTGAATTCAATAAAGACGATGCTTTTTCAGCCAACTTTGTGGTATAATCCCAAGTTTGGTCAATGGTCTTAATTATTAACCTAAGATCTTTTACGGTATACCCGTTGAATGATCTTCTATCTTTCCAGAGGAATTCGTCATTCTCAAATCGTACTCTGTATTGATGGTATGATTGCAGCACTTTTTTGAATGCTTCAAGCTTATCCATTGGAAAGTGCCGGAATTCCTGCTTTAAACTGATGGCAGGGCCATCTAATACCGAGGTCAGGAATAACTCCTTTATTGATATACCACACTCCTCCTGGTCGTAAAGCGCATGCTTAAATTCTTCCAGTTCCTCGGTGATTTGATCAATACGTCGGCTAGCCTGAATAAACGCTCGCTCAATTTGTATGGCATCTAAACCGTTATTTTGTCTTCGATACTCTTCCAGATTTTCTATTTGTTGCAGGATTTGAGCATACAACTCCCTTCTGTCATTCTTGAAATCATGAACCAGAGCTATGAAATTTCCCATTCCTGCATCATGTAAGCGCTGTGAAACCACGTCCAAAGCGGCTCTTTTCTGACATACTAATAAGGTTCTTTTACCCCTAGAAGCATAGTCTGCCATAATATTTGAGATGAGCTGTGATTTGCCGGTACCTGGAGGCCCCTGAACCACTATAGATTTTCCGGATTTTATTGCCTTGAGTGCATTTTCCTGGTAGGCATCCATGGAAAAGGGCGTAACCGTCTGTTCCTCTTTTAATGCAGAAAGAAAACCAAACTCCTCGGTTACTAAGTTGGGCTCTGGTTGGTAAAACAACTGATCGATATCCTTTATGGATTGATCCTGCATCAGCTTGCGGTAATCGGGAACCAAATAAGACCCTGCTTGAGGAAAAAGACCCAATACCGCCTCAGGGTGTAGCGTCAATACGCCACTCTTGTGATGCGCTTCGTACTCTTTTTTATTGTAGTTGCTAAAAGGTAATAGATTGTCCGTAAAGTTCTGTTGATTGAAATTCAATTCAACCCGGCTCTCTTTAAACAATTCATAGAGAGAAACTCGAAAGGACCGGCTGTCCGTAGGGAACTCTTCAAAATTGTAGTCCATCAATTCCTCCTCCACTGGCACTTGGTTGAAATGCGAATACGCCAACAAAAAGCTCCGATTCAGGTAACAGTACTCATCCGTTCTGGGTAACAGCACCCACCGGTTATCTTTCATTTCAATAGATGCAGGAAAAAACAACAAGGGGGCTCTTACCGCAGTACCATCTGCAAACACCCCTCTAACAAATGGCCATGCTACAAACAAGTCCCTTGCTCCTCTCTCTTCAAATATGAATCGATCGTTTCGCCACAGTTTCTTTAACTGCTGACTCAGTTTATTACTGGACTCATCACGGCTATCCAACACGTTACATAAGAATGTTTCCTTCTTTCTTCTGACCAGTTGGTCAATTATAGAAAATGCAGGGAGGTTATTTAGAAAATCAAACTCGTTCAAGTCAATGAAGCGGCCTGCGCTCAACCTCAAGAGCAAAATTGACTTGTTTCTGGATGTTAGGTTTGTCAATCTCCGTAAATAGGAATTGAGAACTTTTTGCATGGTTGAACCCGGCCAAGTCTAAAAAATTGACCTTTTCAAAAATCTACATATGGTTGAACCCTAAGATAAGTAGTATCATTCATTAAATGTATTTTTTTGAGGTCTTCCAGACTATTGTAGGCTCCATGCTGTTGCCGGTAGGATACGATGGCCCTGGCTACAGTAAAGGTAAAATAGGGATGTAATGCGATTTCCTGGAATGCCGAAGTATTTATATTTATTTTCTCTACCGGTGAGGTCTCTAAATCGATAAATACATACCTGGTTAAGGTCTCGATTGTTTCTTCGGGAAGATTATAGACCTCTTTGAGCTGATTTATTGAATGAAAGCCTCCTAAAAGATCCCGATACTTAATGATTCTTTTACTCAAAACAGGTCCGATACCGTAGATCTTCCTCAACCAAATGCTGTCAACCCGATTCAGGTCAGCAGCTTTAGTAGTTTGATTACCAAAAGATACATTGGGTTTTCTGACCACTTGAAATGCCTGTTTCGACTCAGCTTTAGTGGTATCCAAGGGTTTGGAGAAGGCCTGCTGATAAGAGGTACTAGTATCTACCGGTTTCAATGGATACAATACTTTAGTTAGGCTGTCCAAATATTGAGGTCGATCAGGTTCTGTTGAAAACAAAGAGGTTTGCCTAATCCAAAAATGCAATACCAAGAGCAGGCCAATCAATACCAGGTACGCATTGGATTCCGTTCTAGAAAATCCAAAATTATTGCGAACCCAGATGATGAACATCCTGTACAAAATGAAATTTTTGACCTAATATCGGCGAGTTTGATATCAATATTCGAGACTGAAAAATCTTTTTGTAAGGTCTTATATAGAACGGTTCTAAATAAAATTTAAGAGTTTAAATTATTCTATTTCATATTAACTTTGTCTGCTGGACTAAGCATACTATGCACCAACATTTCAAAGCAATCAGTATTTCTCATAGCTCTGCACCCATTGAGGTTCGGGAGCTTTCTGCCTTGAACGCAGAAGAGACAGCTGAAATGTTGAACCGTATCAAAGATCTATTTGAGCTAAAAGATGTTTTGGTATTGTCCACCTGCAACCGAACAGAAATTTACTATGCATCTCCGCAAGATCTGAGCCAAGAATTGGTAAAAATCCTGGCTCAACAGAAAGGATCAGATGCCATAATCCAGAGTAAGCACCACTTCAATATTATCACAGATCACTACAGTGCCGTTACCCATTTGTTAAGAGTGGCCACTGGATTGGACTCACAGATCGTGGGTGATATGCAGATTACTAATCAAGTTAAATCTGCTTATCAACTATCGGCAGATTTGGATTTGGCAGGGCCATTTTTGCATCGGTTGCTGCATACCGCTTTCTTCACCAATAAAAGGGTGGTTCAGGAAACCGCGTTTAGGGATGGTGCTGCCTCAGTAAGCTACGCTACTATCGAATTAATTTCAGAGCTAACTGCTGCTAAATCTAATCCCACGATAATGATCGTGGGACTTGGCGATGTAGGTGGTGATTTGTGCATGAATATTGCAGACCACAAAGGGTTTCAACATTTCCGGGTGATGGTCGCCAATCGCAGTTATGAAAAAGCGGTCGAAATGGGTCTACGTTCTGGTTTTGAAGTCATCGCTTTTGACTCTATTCCAGATAACATCCCATCGGCCGACGTAGTAGTAACTGCGGTTAATAGCCCTGCCGAAATCATCCTTAAGCAACATCTTTCCAAACTTCCTGTCGGTGATTACAAATATTTTATTGACCTCAGTGTTCCCCGTAGTATAGAAACTGGAATCGAGGATATCAACGGGGTATTATTGTACAACATTGATAACATTCAATCCAGAGCAGATGAGGCACTGAGCAGACGTTTGGCAGCGGTTCCTGAAGTTGAAAGGTTGGTATACCAGGCGGTAGAAGACTTTGACGATTGGAGCAAAGACATGAGCGTAAGCCCTACTATAAACAAGCTGAAAAACACGCTTGAACAAATCCGAAAACAAGAGATTGCACGTCATTTGAAAGATGCATCAGATGAAGAGGTATTCAGGATTGAGAAGCTTACCAAAAGCATAATGCAGAAAGTAATCAAGCTGCCGGTACTAGAACTTAAGGCAGCTTGTAGAAGAGGTGAGGCAGAAACGCTGATCGATGTACTCAATGACCTCTTCAACTTGGAAAAAGAAACACTATCATCAAATAAATAATAATACAGACTAACTAAGGTTTGTAAGTTTTTAGTTTATTATCAAATTTATCCACTTGGCTATCTCCATACTAATATATTAATTGCGTGATTTGATATTAAAAAGAGATTTGGGTGGTACAATTTGAGCGCTTCTTAGTGGGGGAATGGCTGATTGCTGTGGTCTTCAGCATCCTGGTTCTACCCAACTTTGGCCACAGCCAGGAAGACTACTTCATATTCTTAAAGGACAATAAGAAAGGACTTCGAGACGCCAAAGATCAGGTGATCATCCCGGCAGTGTACGATGACCTGGGATGGTCATTGGGTGCCTTCTATCCTGTGGAAAATGTAGTTGGTTACAAGCAAAACGGGCTCTGGGGTTTGATGAACCTCAAAAACAAACTGCTTACCGACTCCGAATACTCGAATCTATATCCACTGAACCGTAAGCTACTGGTAGCTTCCAAAAACTCCTCTGGTCAGGAGCAATATGGAATTGTGGACTTGGAAGGTAATACCTTGCTTGAATTCGAGTATTACAGATTATATCTGTTCAATAACCTGATTGTGGCCGCTAAACAAATCGGTTCTGAGATAAAATACGGCATTCTAGACCAGTCATACGCTGAGGTAGTGCCGTTCAATTACTCTAAGATTCAAACCCTGAACAACAAGTTGGCCCTGCTGGTCCAAGACGCATATCGCGGTCTGGTTGACGCATCGGGTAAAATATTGTTGGAGCCTAAATACCATGAAATTGAGATCAAAGGGAATGAATTCAAAGGCAAATTTTTCGATACCTACGAAATAAGGGATCAGAATAATAAGCTGGTGGCCAGTCACCAGGTAAAGAGCCTGCGGAAAGGAGCTAAAGGAATTGTACTAGCCAGCAGTCCTGACCAGAGTCAGGTGATTAGCCCTGAAGGTGAACTGATAAACTCATACAAACAAACCGAAATACTGGACTTTGTGGATGACAAAGCCATTATTGAACAGGGAGGACTGTTTGGAGTGATCAATGATAAGGGAGACATTATAATCCCTCCTACCAAAAAATCAGTATGGCTTCATCATAGATTTATAGGGGTCAAGCATGCTGAAGGTTATTGGAGTTTGTTGGATACCAACTTGAACCAGATTAGCAATCGTGAATATCTTCGACTAATGCCTCCTAGCGAAGGCTTATTAGCTATGCAGCGACTCGACCGTTGGGGCTTTGTTAATCATGAAGGAGAAGAAGTGATCCCACCTCAGTACGACGAAGCCAAGGGTTTTCAAGATGGTATTGCTTTCGCCAAATACATGGGAAGTTGGGGAGTTATCGACCAGAACGGCAACTGGCTGGTAAAGCCACGTTACGACAGTTTGAAAAGGCTAAACCACAGTACCTATGTTTTTCAGGTTGGAGATATTTCAGGATTGGTAAATATTCAACAACAAGAAGTGTATCGAACCAAAAACATCCTGCTTACTACGCCTACCGGAGTTATAGAGCAAGATGACCAAAAACAGTATGGGTTGGTCTCACCCAATGGTGAGCGGGTACTCTCACTTCAGTATCACAGTATTGTACCTTTTGCAAATAATGCTAACTACTATTTATTTGAGGACGATATAAGTTTGGGAATCTTCAATATGTCCAGCCGCACTTTCTTTAGGGATACCACTATACAAGAAATGCGGACCCTGGATGAGGGATTTATAGGGGTGCGTATTAATGATCAGTATGGTCTGATAGACCTTAATGGGAAATTAAGGATAGCCAATCGATATGAAGATGTTGGTATTTTTAGTGAAGAGATGTTACCGGTAAAGATCCGGGGTAGATGGGGATACGTTGATAGAATTGAACGGCTAAAGATTCAACCCTTGTATCAATCCGCTGGTGATTTTAAAAATGGTGTAGCCATTGTCTCTAAAAACAACAAGTATGGACTTC
>JANQPK010000251.1 GCA_028289505.1 Cyclobacteriaceae bacterium | reverse complement strand
CTTTACCTGATGTCAAAAGCCAATGGAACAGTCTATAAAGTTGTGGGAGCACCCACTGATCAGGAGATGCACCTGGAAGTATACCACATGTATCAACCCTTATGGGATGAACTTAAACCGGAGGTAAAGCAAAAAGTGTCTATGGGGAATTATGAGCGTTTATTTGATGCTGCTAATAAGAAAGTGAGAGCCTGGGAGGCAGAACATGTTAAGAAAAGAACTACCCTAAGAACCCTCTCTGAAGCTGTCATTGGCCTATCTGTCTAAAGCCGGTGCTAGCACTTTTGAATCTTCAAGATTCCATTGCCCTTTGATCATTCTGGTCACATAGCAATGGTCAGCTTCATAGGTTAAATGATCATATTGCTCCTGGGTAAGATCACCCTCAATCTTATATGCTGTGCTAACAGTGGTATTTAGACTTCCATCTTGACTTCTGCGGACATCCTGAGATAGTTTTGCATCAACCTCACCTATTTCCCAACCCTTTCTTCTGGCGACGTTGCGAATGGTGGCCACCTTACACATTGCAATACCAGCAAGTACCAGCTCAACCGGTGAAAATCCTAAATCTGTACCTTTAGATGGAACTGGTTCATCGCCGATGATCGCATGTTTTCCGTTACTAATTACTGATTGGTAACCTATCGGTAAATTCTTGATATTTATTGTAGTGCTCATTTTAATTATGTTTCGCCCATCAGGCTGTTTGTTTTTATTTAGGCAAAGCTGAGCGTTATTCAGTACAACAAATGGTAATCAAGAAACTGAAAATGGCAATTTAGAGATAAGCTTTTCGGAATTGCTTCGGCGTAAATCCAGTCCCTCTGCTAAAATATTTGGTAAAGTAGGTGGGATCTTCAAAACCTAAACTATAGGCAACTTCCTTTATGGATTTAGATTTATTGGCCAACATGCGTTTGGCTACCAGAATTTTGCTATTCCTGATTAGATTTGCTGGTGTTTCTAACAGGACCTTTTTGGAGATTGTGGTCAGTGTTTTAGTATTAGTGCCCAATGCTTTAGCATACAATCCTATGGCATGAAAATGGGATATTTCCTCAAAGACCATATTTTTGAATTCCAGCGCTAGTTTATGCTCAGCATTTGACAGGGCATCAATTCCACCATGGATTCGTCTTATTCTTTCAATTTGGTATAAAATGTTTAGGAAGTAATGATAGACCTGTTCTTTAAAATAGGGGTCCTTATTCATCAACTCTGACTCAATGAAGGAAGTTAACAGTCTTATCTTATTAGTGTCTATTGCTGAAAGTTCGATATCACTGCTGCCAATTTCGTTGAATACTGAAAGTGCAAATCGGTCCATTGGTTGGCCTCCCCCGCTGTCAATAAAGAAATCATCAAAATGAAATAAGGTTCCCTCATTCCGGGCATCTAAACAAAAATAGTGGATTTGATTTCTGTTAATAAAAAATAAGGTGTTAGGCTTATGATAAACCGTCTGATAATCTATGAAATGACGTCCTGATTCCTTAAACCAGATGATTTGGTAGAAGTTATGTCGGTGTGGTACAGATTCGTGCTCTTTGTTATTTAAAAAATAAGTTCGGGCATCATGAAGCTCAAAATAAGGATTTGAGTGTTGACCTAGGTTTACATCATATAATTCCACTGAGCCGAAATTAAATTGTATTAAATATATTGGTGTAATTTGCTTGGCAATTTCCAAAATATAATCATGAAATATTTCCTTTATTCGTTATTACTCCTAGGTTGTTCACAGCAACAAACCTCCCAGGTCACACCGGATACACTAGCAGAAGTTGAACCAATTGCCCATTCCTTTTTTATTGCCGGCCCCACTTTGACTGGAATTATTAACGAATTAGGTCAGATCTTGTGGGACGCTGGTAGGCCGGCAGCACGTGATGGTTATGTGCTCCCAAACGGTAATGTACTGATTTGCTGGATGGACGAAGTGGTGGAATACGATCAAGACAAGCAGGTGGTATTTAGTTACCAAAAACCCATAACAACCCAGGAACTGGGCACTGCTGTCAGGTTAGACAATGGGAATACCCTTATCACTGAATCAGGGGAACATCCGCGTCTGGTTGAAGTCAATAGTGAGGGAGAGATTGTGGCGGAAGTAGCGCTTCAACCAGAAACAGACAATGCCCATATGCAAACCCGCATGGCCAGGAAGCTTCACAATGGTAATTATCTGGTCCCTCATTTATTTGCATTTGCAGTCAAAGAATACACCCCCTCAGGAGAGGTGCTACGGATCTTTAAAACAGATCTTGAGGAACTTGGGGGTAGGGAAGCAGAAAATTGGCCCTTCACCGCCATCCGACTGGCTAACGGGAATACGGTGATCAATTTGACCCATGGAAATAAGATAATTGAAGTTAACGGAGATGGGGAAGTGGTGTGGAAAATGGGAAACCAGGACGTAGAGGGTAACCCTTTCCAGGATCCCTGTGGTGCACAACGCCTGGCTAACGGGAATACGGTGATTGCCAGCTATGGGGCTCAGGATGGTATTAAATTGTTTGAGGTAACTCCCGAAAAGAACATTGTCTGGAGCTATTCCGGAGAACACCGGGTGCATCATTTTCAAATTCTATCCACCAATGGAATTCCATTAAACGACCCACCTTTGAAGTAGCAAAAAGGTAGCCCTCAATCCTTCAATCATTCTCCACTGACGGTAGCGGTAGTATCAGCAGCAACCGCTTCTTCCAGGTCTTCCATAATATCTGCCTCTAGTTCGTATTCAAAGGTACCCTTTTTATCTTGCTGGGTTTCGATCTCCAGGTTGCCTTGTTGTACTCCTTTTTCACTGAGGAAAGAAACCACCAAGTTATTCCAGCCTTGTGGTATGGTATCTAGCAGCTTTTGCGCTTCTTTCTGTTTTAATTGATAGCAGGCTTCCGCCAAATCCTTATCATTCTTAATTTCGGATTCGGCCTTGCGGTTAATGTATTTGACAAATTCATCATCTTTCAGATCAACCCTGCTTACCGCATAGTAATCCATCACATCGGTGTTGCGATGGCTTTTCTTGTAGTAGTCCTGCTTCACCAGGTAAGTGGCTACCTCTTTACCTGCCTGTTCGGAGTCAAAATGTTGAATCATTTTGACCTTCAACTCAGGCTTTTGCAGTAGTGCTTCGGCCAGGTAGTTCATTTTGGTTTCGAATTCTGGAGTAATCTCCACATTAAGAGGATCGTACGACAAATCGTCTAACTCATTACCGGCACCCACTAATTTTCCGATCAAGCTGATAGGGGAGGTGACCAGTTTAACAATACCGTTGATCACCGCGTTAACCACCACTTTGCTGTAGCGGAACTCAGGGTCGTCGGTGGTGCCTTCTACCGGTATTTCCATGTGAATATTACCGTCTTTGTCCTCCAACAGATACAAACCAACCTTGATCGGTACGTCGTACAAACTTTCAAATCCTTTCTTTTCTCCCAGGGTAATATCCGACGCTAGAATGGTATGCAGACCTTCCAGGCTGCCATTGTCGATATGATTGGTGCTGGTATAGTTGAAACTTCCTTCAGTGATGGGTACATCAAAGAAACTAATGGTGTAAGGGGAGAAGGCAGGAAGACCCGGGATATTAGTCTTCATGGTGAAAGCCTGATGATCCAGATCAAAAAAGTTGCCTTCCCAGTAAAAGGAAACTTCACCATCATCCGGGGCAGTGGCGTCCATGGTAAGCTTGGTGGTATCGACTTGGGAAACATTCTGGATGTCAACCGCTATGCTGGCAAAATGGTATTCAAAGGGCGTCTCGGGATTGTGATCTTTAAAATCGAATTTACCGTCTTCTATGGTTATGGTTTTAATCAGTAGTTCAAACCCTCCACTTTCCGTACTATCCGTGGAGGTGTTTTCTTCATTTTCTTGCTCTCCCTGCTCAATCACCATGGGTCGGATATTGTCAGTGGAATCAACGTACATTTCATAAAATAGTCCCGGTTGGGTGGCGGTTATGGATTCGATCACTACCGAGTATTTCATAGGGATGATCTCTTCCATCACAGTGGTCACTTTATTCCCATACAGAAACTTTTGCCCTTCAGGGTCCGCAAAATAATAATCGTTTACCTCTATGGCACCACTTACCAGTAGTTGGTCAAGATCGCCAACTTCTCCTGAAATCTCAATCTGGGCATCCATCTCACCGCCAAAATCAGAAATATCCAGGTATTCTTTGATAAAGGTTTGTAATGGAGATAAATTGATTTTCTCAAGTTCCAGATCAATCTTATAGGTACCTAGCTGGTTATTATATTCCGAGTTACTTCGCAGTTCACCACCATCCCTCAATGCCAAATTTAGATCTACATCTGTATCCTGGTTATCAAAATACAACCCGGGAATGGCTAAATTAATATTATCGAAAAGCCAGTTTCTACCAGTTACTAAGTTGTGAAATTGTAGTACTCCATCATTAAAGCCTATATTGTTTAACTCAATATCAAAAGTCTGACTTTCTTCTTCGGGCTCGGTTGATTCATCCCCAGCTATCATGTAGTTGGCCACATCGGTATAATTAAAGGTGGTTTCCAGCTTGGCGATCTGAATTTCTGGGTTAGACAGCGTTATTTCGGAAATAGAGAAAGTGCCTCCAAAGATTTTGTAGAGATCCAAATTGATCACCAAAGTATCGAATGACATAAACACCGCAGTGTCCAGAGGCTCCATCATTTTGAAATCCCTTAGCCTGGTATACCCGGTTAGCGGATTATGGTAGAGTCCACCTAGCTCCAATTTACGACCTGTAAGCTCTTCACCGTTGCTGTTAATGTATGACTTTACCAGAAAGGGGGCTATGACTATGATCAGGCAAATGCCCAACGACACGCAAAGTAATATGATCTTTGTCCTCTTGGATATTTTCATAGTAATGACCAAATCCGGAACGGTAAATTAGAGAAATTCTATCCAAATTAAGAACCCGGTTTTACAAAAAAATATTTGCAAGAGTAATCATTGCGACGGATAGATAACTTGGTAATGAACCGAAAACGATTTCTAAGTTACCAAGGTGTAAAATTTGTACGTTTCGCTTATTTTTTTGCATTTTGAACTAGGAAGATACTCGAATTTTTGTAGCTTTTGACTTCATTTTTATACCCAAAATTATGATGCTCAGACAACGATCCATCGCTAGTATGGCGGTATTACTTTTGTGTATTCATTTGGCCGCTGCTCAGACTTTTACCATGGGTAAGAAATGTAAAGAAGCACTAGCGGTAGGTACACAAGCTAACCTGTCAGGGAATTACCAAACTGCCTTGACCACATTGGAATCGAACCAGGATAAATGTAAAACCAAGGATGGAAAAGAGGCCTTTGCGGTGGGCATTGCCGAAGCGCTTAACGGCCTGGGCCGGTATGAGGAAGCCATTGCCGCGGCAGACCTGGCACTGGAAGCCACCAAGGGAAAAAGTCTAAACGGTCATTTTCAAAAAGGAGTGGCACAAAACAAACTGGGTCAGATCGAAGCTTCCAAGGCTTCATTAGATCAGGTAATTGAATTAACTGAGATGAATCAGAATACTGCCCAAAGGGCTTCTAACTATGCCTTAATGGCAGCCATGTATGATCGGCAGCTAGGGGACAGTCAGGCTGCCACAGAATACATCGATAAGGCCATCGCCATGGACCCCACAAATTCCAATTTTATAATTGAGAAAGGGGACATGTATGTGCGAGCCGGGCAATACGACTCCGCGTTTGAACAATACGACAAGGCGGTGGAGATGGGAAGAACTGACGTGGAGATGTATGAAATTCGCGCCAATGCCAGATTGAAAATGGTGCAATCCAAATATCAAACTACCAAAGCCAAAGAGCTTAAAACAAAAATGACTCCAACGGAGAAAGAAATGGTTTGTACTGATCTTAAAACAGCTCTGGATATGGGCTTGAAAGACATGAACAAAGACATGTTCGCCGCGTTGGTCTGTAACTAACTTAAACCCAAAATCATCTGACCACCAAATGGTACGGGGAATCACAACCTAGGTACGCCAATGACGAGGCCAACCGGGCCAAAAATCGGCGAGTAGAACTAGCCATCACCGCCAATGATGATATGGTGGCGGACGCCAAAGCGGGAACGCTGGAATAAGGTAACAGTACCAGATTCTGGAGAAACTGGTGTAGATTTCTACTTTTCCTTGCTAAATAAATTTTACTACATTGACTGTACTACCTCCAAGAAACAACTGGTAATACAGACTCCCGTCCCAACTAAATGATCGCTTATTCTTATTACGATTTAGCCCATAAGGTGGATTTAGCACCGAGAAGGATTTCTAATGTTCTGAATCAAGAATTGGGCATGAATTTCACTTAGTATATCAACCAGTACAGAATTGAATACTGTGTACAATTGATCGATCAAGGGGAGCATAGAAAAAAAACTATTGAAGCTTTAGCTGATGAATGTGGGTTTAGTAACAGAACCTTTTAATTTAAAGAGTTTAAAAAGTTTCAGCAGACCAATCCTTCTAAGTACATCCAACAGAGGTAGTCAAGAAACACGCACCATTCGCCTACCATGGGAAGATAAACCCTATAGCACCTGCTTTTTAAGAGTGGTTAGTCGGCCAATGAAACATCTTCGTCTTCATCATCGAAAAATTCTGTGGCATCATCTTCCAACTCCTCGTCATCATCAATATCAAAATCCATATCATATTCATTAGTTTTCCTCAAAAGATGAAGAGCTGATTGATAGTAAAAGTGGGTAGCAAGTCGATGAATATTACTAGATCTGTTGGTCATACCGTAGATGTTCCATAATGCTTTCAATTTCAGATTTGAAAAGTAGGAGATTTGATCTTATCGTAGGCAAAATGGAGGTTAAGAAAATGAAAACTTTATGTTAAAAACAGGGTTGGTGAATGTTGAAATAATAATATATTTCCACCATGAGATACGGTAAATTTTTGATAGTATATCCCCTGCTACTTGTTTTCACCATTAACTCCTGTTCTAACGGAAATAACCAAATACAAAATAGGTCTACCGCATTTTTTTGGGTCAACAGTCATAAAGTACCCTGTGTGGGCATGGCTCCTATGCAATGCCTGCAAATCAAGAAAGGGGAAAACGAGGCCTGGCAAAATATGTACAGTCAAATTCATGGTTTTGATTTTGAGCCTGGTTACTTCTACAAAGTAGAGGTTCAGCAGGAAAAACTGGATCCAAGTCAGCTACCGCAGGATGTGTCTTCTATTCAATACAGCTTGATTTCGGTTTTGGAAAAAACTGAAGATCCATTTTATTCCTTGTTTGGGACCTATGAGGGTACCCTGCCTTGTGCAGATTGCGAGGGCATTAAAACCACCCTTAACTTGTCTGAGGGGAATCAGTTCACCCGTGACACCCAATATTTAGGAAAGCAGCAGGACGCATTTAACCTAACCGGTAACTTTGAACTTGACCGGGAAACCGCTGTAATCACACTGAACATTCAAGATGGTGACGGGCAGCAATATGAGATGGGAAAGGGAGTGCTTTACCATCTAGATATGGAGGGTAATCAGATTGAAGGAGACCTAGCAGAACTTTACAAATTGACTAAAAAGATGACCGATAAACAATTGGAGGGCCATAAGTGGATACTCACTCATCTCATGGGCCAACAGGTGCTGCGCGCTACCGGTAACTCCGATGCTACTATTTTGTTTGACAGCGAACAGGCGCGTGCTGTAGGCAGCAGTAGTTGTAATCGGTATAACAGTGCCTATGAACTTTTACCTGCCAACCGCATTAAGATTTCACCGGGTATGGTCTCCCTGATGGCCTGTGAAAATATGGAAATGGAAAAGCAGTACCTTCAGATGTTAACCAAAGCAGCTAGTTATAATATCTCAGAGGGTGTACTCTACTTGATGGATGAAGAAAACAATATTGTCGCGCAATATAAACCGGTTGAGGAGGGGGATTAAGATGAAACCAATCACAATATGAAATTCAAATACTTACTTGCCATAACTTGCACAGTGCTGCTATTAAGTTGTGATGATGTTACACAACAAAACCTAGAGGACCAGCAGTGGGTGTTGATCGAATTGATGGGGGAGGAGGTAAAGGCCGAAGCTGGCGGTCAACCAGCCTTAATCACTTTCGATAGTGCGTCTGGTCGTGCTCAGGGAAGTGACGGTTGTAATCAATTCAATACCACTTATGAACTACCTGGTGCTGGTCGGGTTAAAATTAATCCGGGAATGGCTTCCCT
>JANQPK010000248.1 GCA_028289505.1 Cyclobacteriaceae bacterium | reverse complement strand
TTATTTTGCTGAAAAGGGCTTTCCCCTGCTTGAACTGGCCTGATCTGGCCGCATTGGGCAGGTAAAAACCACCGGGCTTTCGCAGTCTTCTGTTATAATCATCAAAACCCGGTACCACTTGTTGTATTAAGTTCCTGATCCCATCGTAGTCATCGATAAGGTAATCCCAATCCACACCCAAAGTGGCATTAGCCAGCGAGGCTATGATTTCTGGCTCACTTTTTAATTGATCAGAAACCGGCTCTAGAACACCGCGGCTTTGGTGCACCATACCCATGGAATTTTCCACACTTACTATTTGATCCCCGCCAAGCTTTCGATCTATATCGGTACGGGCCAGGCAGGGTAAAATAAAGGCGGTCTTTCCAGCCACCAGGTGGCTGCGGTTCAACTTAGTCGACACTTGAATGGTCATGTCACAACTCTGTAAGGCCTCAGAGGTATAATCAGTATCAGGTGTGGCAGAGTGGAAGTTCCCTCCCATACCCATGAATACTTTTGCCTTCCCATTATGCATGGCTTGAATGGACTCAACCGTATCATAGCCTACTTTATGGGGAGGATCAAATCCAAATACCTCGTTGAGCTTATCCAAAAACCATTGGGGTGGTTTCTCCCAGATGCCCATGGTCCGATCGCCCTGGACATTGCTATGCCCTCTAACCGGGCAACTTCCAGCTCCTGGTTTCCCCACACTGCCTCTTAACAACAACAGGTTCACCACTTCCTTGATGGTATCAACTGCATTTCGATGTTGGGTTAAGCCCATAGCCCAACAAACTATCATTTTCGGCCTGGAGCGAATTAAGTCTGCCGCTTGACGGATATCCTCAGGGGAAATACCACATAATTCGGCCAAGGCTGATGGATCCTGAGCTCTTACCTCCTTAGCAAAATCTTCAAAACCTTGAGTTTGTTGTTTGACAAAATTCAGATCAACTGCAGATCCAGCTGCCTCATCCTCCTGCTTCAGTAGTTCCCACATAATGGCTTTCAGTAAGGCCACATCACTATTGATCTTTACCTGTAGGTACAGGTCTGTTAAAGTAGTAGCACCTCCTAGAAATCCAGATACCTTTTGAGGGTTAGCAAAGCTGATCAGGCCGGCCTCTTTAATGGGATTGACAGTGATGATTTTGGCACCATTCTTTTTGGCTTTTTGTAAAGCGGTAAGCATCCTGGGATGGTTAGTGCCTGGATTCTGACCCAGAATAAATATCAGGTCTGTTTGATGAAAGTCTTCCAGTGTTACCGAACCTTTCCCAATACCTAAGGTTTCAGAGAGTGCTACCCCGCTGGATTCGTGACACATATTGGAGCAGTCAGGCAAATTATTAGTACCATACATTCTTACAAAAAGCTGGTAAAGGAAAGCCGCTTCATTGCTGGTCCTACCCGAAGTGTAAAAGATGGCTTGATTCGGTGAATCCAGTTGATTGAGTTGTGCTGCAATTCTCTCGAATGCCTCACTCCATGCTATGGGATGATAGTGGTTCTGGTCAGGCTCTAAAACCAAAGGCTCCATCAGCCGTCCTAAGTGACCTAATTCATAATCCGTCAGTTTTGAAAGCTCCTGGATGGAATGTTTGGCAAAGAATGCTCCTCCAATTGCCTTAACAGTAGCTTCTTCAGCAATGGCTTTTGCTCCATTCTCGCAGTATTCTCCTAAAGCTGAACGCTCATCGTCAGGATCGGGCCAGGCACATCCGGGACAGTCGACACCTTCTACCTGATTTAGCTGCATCAGCGCCTTTCCACCACGAACTACTCCTGCCTCTTTGGCAACTTTTTTACCTGCTATAACCACTGCGGCCGCACCTGCAGCTTTTCGTTGAGGGGATTTTATAGATAAGTTCTCAAATCGATCAGGCGCTCTGAAAGATACGGGTTTACGACTCAACGGACTTTCATAAATTCATTGATTCTTTCGGGACCTGAATAAATGTTAAAGCGGTGTTGATTAACAAAGCCGAGCAAGGTCATATCAGCTTTCTTGGCCAGTTCCACTGCCAGACTAGAAGGTGCACCTACGGCCGCCATAAACCTAATACCTGCCTTCAATGCTTTTTGTACCAGTTCAAAACTAATTCTACCACTGACCAACAGAATATAATCGGATAAGGGCCACTTTTTAAGTGAAAAACAAGCACCTAAAACTTTGTCTACAGCATTATGTCGCCCCACATCCTCACGCCACCACAATGCTTGCCCCTGTTGATCAAACAAGCAAGCGGCATGCAGTCCTCCGGTATGGTTGAAGACCAGTTGTCTTTCTCTTAGCACCGATGGTAGTGATTTGACTACCGCTTCTGCTACCAGTGGACCCTGACCATACCCCGTAAGTTCACAAGATGCCATAACTGATTCTACTGTAGATTTTCCACATACACCACAACTGGAATTGATGTAAAAATGTCTAAGACTTTTACCCGGACGGAATTTGATCATTGGATTAAGTTGCACCTTAATCCTGTTCTCCTGAACCTGATTGCTTTGACTTCGGCAATGCCGAATACCCACAATTTGGTCAGGTTGACTTACCAATTGTTCAGTGGCTAGAAAACCAGTAACCAACTCCAAATCGTGGCCCGGTGTGCGCATAGTTATAGCCAAGTTTATCGATTTTCGACTGTCCAATGGACCGTATTCTACCACTATCTCCAACGGTTCCTCCACCGCAACCAGATCGTTCACCGGAGCACTGGACTCGGCGGTTGATTTTATTATTGAGAATAGGGAGACAGATGCCTGTGACATTGCCGTTATGTTTAGCAGTTCATTAAATA
>JANQPK010000247.1 GCA_028289505.1 Cyclobacteriaceae bacterium | reverse complement strand
ACGGGCGCATAGTATCAAGTGAACGCCTTCGGTAGCCAGAGCGTGGCCAACAGCCAGGCCAATACCTACGCTGCCACCTGTTATCACTGCAACCTTATCTTTAAGTTGTAAATCCATATGGGTTTAAGTTCTATTCTCCATTTCTATTTGATCTACAATGTCTCTAAATTTAGCTATCCTTCTAGGATCGGCGATTTCCACCGTATATTCTGAGTCAGTGGTCCCCATTAGCACCTGTTCCTGCTTAAATTTCATACTGCTGGGCCTGGTACCTGAAGCCGAAACATGGAATTCCCTGGCACCGGTATATTCAATAATTTCCTTCACATTGTGCTCGCTAACCCCACCCCCTGGCATCACCTTGATCCTGTCTTCCGCCCATTCCAATAATGCCTTGATCATTTTCATCCCCTCGAACGAACTTTGGTGCTGTCCCGAGGTCAGCAATCGGTCGACACCAAGGTCCACCAGGTCCTGTATACTTTTCATGGGATAAGGGGTTAAATCAAATGCTCGGTGAAAAGTAATCTGCATGGGCTTAGCGACCTCGATCAGTACTTTCATTACCTGCTTATCTATCTCACCGTTATGTTGAAGCACTCCCATAACCACGCCATCCATTTGAAGCTCTTTAGCCATTTGAATGTCATGGATCATAACTTGGATTTCCAGCTGACTATAGAGAAAATCTCCGCCGCGTGGTCTTATCATAGCCATGACCGGAGCCTGCACGTTTTTACGCACCACTTCCATCATGCCAAAACTGGGCGTAGTCCCGCCCAAATGGCGATTGGCACACAACTCTATTCGGTCTGCTCCTGCCTCCTGGGCCATCATCACCGACTCCAGGTTATAACAGCAAACCTCCATGGATATTTTTGCCATGGATCGGAGGTTTTATGAGGATAAATTTACGCCAATGTCGACGTCCACATCCGGCAAGGCTTCTTGAATTTGGGTGGCTTCTTCCGGTGAAACTTTCGATTGCCATAAGTAGACTTTCTTCAAGGAAGGAAGTGATTGCAACGTTTCCAATACCCCACCAGTAACGTCGGTGCCGTAAAGATTTAAGGACTCCAAATATGGTAAGCCTTCAATTACCTTTAATCCTTCTTCCGTTATCGGATTGTTTTCCAAATGAAGCCGGGTAAGATTGCCCATGCCCTCCAAAAAAGTTAAATCCTGATCGGTTAAGCTAGCCCCTCCCACATGCAGCCAGGTTACCTGCTGCTTTACCTTGTCCATCAATTTGAGCGAGGACTTATCTATATCAGTGGTTCTTTTTTTCTTGACTTCAATAAAGTTATTATTGGCTGCAATAGGCTGTGCATAAAAGCCGGCGTCCACCAAGGAGCTTAAGTTCTCCGGTTCGGTCGCCTCTACAAATGCTCTTTCCACGTAGCTCTTAGGATCCGTATCCAATCCGTACAACTGGGCCAGTACAAACTTCATTTCCGGATCAACTCCGGTATCGATCACCGAGTTTTCAAAGTCTGCCCCGGAATCCAACCACCATTCTATCAGCTTCACTTCATTATAGCTTAAAGGTGTTTTCCCTCCTGGTGGCATAAATTTTTTACTATCAGGCCTTAAAGTAATTCTCTTGAAAATTTCACTATCATGTGAGTTACCAGCTACAATTACATCGCCGTTATCTCCTCCGGCTAGCATAGCTTCTGGACTGGCCAGATTAAGGTCGCCCTTTACTTTAGCGTCGTTATGACACTCCAGACACTTTGCCTCAAGCAGTGGGGCTATTATATGCTGATATACCCTTACCGAATCCGGGTCATCGGCCAGTACAATATGCTGTTTTTGACTACCGCCTAAGATCTGGGCAACTGGTTCTGGCGCATATTCCAACAAATAATTAGGACCATGGGTCAAATTCCCTCCTAAGTGTCCGGTTACCGCAATCAGCACCACCATCCCCCACAAGGAGGCCTTGTAGGTATTTGATGCCAGTGTAAGCTTGCCTGATTTTGCCAGCCAGGCAGCCACCGATACTACTGCTACTGCAACCCCTGCCCAGCGATGCCAGAACAATGTACTCTCGTCATATCCCCCATCAGCGGCTAAAAGCCAACCTAGGACAACCGCTACTACTGAGGCCACCGCTCCAGATAGTAACATTAATGAAATTCCTTGGTCTAGGTTAATGGCGCGCTTTCTGGCAATGATCTCCGCTATCCCGGCTAATAACAAGAAACCAATCGGTAAATGAACTACCAGGGGGTGAAAACGGCCTAGAAATCCTGCAATCTGAAACTCTAATAATGTCATATACACTCCAATTTAAATAGGTAAGCCAAAAGGCTAGGTTAAAATATCTTTCACCACTTCACCATGGACATCAGTCAATCTAAATCTTCTCCCTTGATATTTTTTGGTAAACCGTAAATGATCTATCCCCATAAGATGCAAAATTGTAGCTTGTAAATCATGCACATGAACGGGATTTTTTGTGATGTTGTAGCTAAAATCATCTGTTGCACCATAGGTAATCCCTTTCTTAACTCCAGCGCCCGCCATCCAGATGGTAAAACACCTGGGATGATGATCTCTTCCATAATTGTCCGGGGTAAGCTTACCTTGGGAATAACATCCTCGACCAAATTCACCACCCCATACGATTAGAGTATCGTCTAAAAGACCGCGTTGCTTTAGATCTTTTACCAAAGCAGAAGACGCTTGGTCGGTATCTTTTGTCAGCTCCTTAATCAGTCTGGGCAATCCCCCATGCATATCCCAACCCTGATGATACAGCTGAATAAAACGCACATCGTTTTCGGCTAATTTTCTAGCTAATAGGCAGTTGTAAGCGAAAGTGCCAGGTATTCGCGCATCCTCACCATACATATCAAAAACATAATCCGGCTCGTCTGAAATATCCAAAGTTTCAGGTACTGCCACCTGCATTCGATAGGCCATTTCATACTGGGCTATACGCGATTGAATATCATCGTCCTGCGTTTGATGATATTGACTTTGGTTGAGATCGGCCAGGTAATCCAACATTCGACGTCGGCTTTGCCGGTCCATTCCAGGTGGATTTGCCAGGTACAATACCGGATCATGACCGGACCTGAACATCACACCCTGATGCTCGGAAGGTAGAAACCCGTTACCCCAAAGTTTGGCATAAAGTGGCTGCCCACCATTCCATTTACTACGTGACAGCAGCACCACGAAACTAGGTAGATTGGCATTTTCGCTGCCAAGGCCGTAGCTAATCCATGAACCAATACTGGGTCTACCAGCCTGTTGGGATCCGGTTTGAAAAAAAGTAATTGCCGGATCATGATTTATAGCTTCCGTATACATGGACTTCACGATACATATGTCATCTACTATCTCCCTATGATAAGGCAATAGATTGCTCAACCAGGCGCCACTCTGCCCATACTGATCAAAACTAAAATCACCCATGGCTAGTGGAAACGAACGCTGATCAGCAGTCATACCGGTGACTCTTTGACCTTGACGTACTGAACTTGGTAGCTCCTGCCCAAACATGGACTTAAGTTTCGGCTTGTAGTCAAACAACTCCATCTGTGATGGGGCACCGCTTTGAAATAAATAAATGATGCGTTTAGCCTTAGGGCTGAAATGTGGTAGTTCGGTTTCCTCTGCCCTTAATAATGAACTGAGGTTGGGAGCAGCGGTCATGGTACTCAGTGCCAACCCACCCAGGCTAAATAGCCCATTTTGCAGGAAGGTCCTGCGGTTTAAATGATTATTAATCTGATGAATGTGTTTTTCTAAATCCATGCTGCTATCGTTTCATCACAAACTCATCGAAATTCATTAAAGTGGAGGCTACCGTGGTAAATGCTGCCAATTCTGTATTATCTAAATTCTGGTCCACTGGATACTCACCTGCACTCAACCATTGCTGAACCCTTTCCTGGTTCTGGGTGAAAGCCTTAACCTCTTCCTCATACAAAGAAAGCATTTTTTCTTTTTCATCTGACCTAGGGTACCTGGCTATCAATAGCTTGAAGGCGAAGTCAATACGATCTTCTGACAATGGACCGGCTTCTTTCATGATACGTTCACCACACAATCTGGCCGCTTCTACGAACTGAGGGTCATTCATGAGCACTAGGGATTGTAAAGGAGTAGATGTGTTCTGACGTCGCACCACGCAATAGTAGCGGTCAGGGGCATCAAAATTAGTCATTGCTGGAGGTGGAGAACTGCGTTTCCAAACAGTATACATACTTCGACGATATAAATTGTCACCGTGCTGCTGCACATATTCAGTGGCATTCCGGGTTGCCAGCGCTTTCCATATTCCTTTTGGTTGATACGGATAAGCACTGGGCCCACCAATGGTTCGCACCAACAAACCGCCGCAGGCTAAAGCTTGATCTCTGATCAATTCCGCACTTAATCTATGAAAAGGATAATACGAATAATATAAATTCTCTACATCACGCTCCTTTGCCGCCTCACTGCGCACTGAAGCCTGTTTATAGGTAGCAGACATTACAAGCTGCTTGATAAATGCCTTAAGGTCCCAATCTTGCTCAATAAGATCTACTGCCAACCAGTCCAGCAAGGTGGGATGAGTGGGCAGGTTTCCCTGGTTTCCAAAATCTTCCTGGGTGGCAACCAGGCCCTTACCAAAAAACTGCATCCAAAGTCGATTCACCGCCACTCTAGCAGTTAAAGGGTGATCTGGATGCACCAACCACTGAGCCAATCCCATGCGGTCGGAGGAGAAATCTTCATCAATATCTGGAAACATTACCGGTGTAGCCGGCTCCACTACCTCTCCCTGCGCATCGTACATTCCTCGGTCCAATAAGAATGTGGGCCTGATAGTCGCCAGTTCCTTCATGATCATTACTTCTGGCTGATCAGTGATCAGAAGATTTTGTTGCTTGCGTAACTCAGTAATAGCATCCAGGTTAGCGTTGAATTGGGGATTTTGGGCAGTTAGCAGGTAGAACTGGTTGATATCTTCCTGGGTAGCTTGACTTATATCTATTTTATCTCCTCTATAGATGGAAGCAATTTCTAGCCTGGACAGTTCACGGCTATAAACCATAAACTCATCCATCACCATATTGATCATGGAAGCCCTCAGTTCCATCCCTAGCAACACTGGTTGATAAGACCAATTACTGCCGTCGACACCATGTAGAATACTCTTGTTTAAATTATCGGAGATAACGTTGACTTTAGAGGCTTCACCATTAACAAATATCTTTAATCCTGAGGCCGTACTACTGCCATCATAGCTCATCACCAAGTGGGTCCACTCCCCTACCTCAATGGTCTCTTCGGTCTTCAAATCAATAGCATTGGCTGGCCAGACATGATTCAGCTGGAAGGATAGGGTCCCATCCTTATTCAATTTGCACATCCAGCCGCGATACCCCTCCAAATCACCATTTGATTTGTTGAATATGGGACCAGACTCATCCTCTGCTAGTAACTTTACCCAAATACTAACTGCAAATGGCTGGTGGCGGTCAAACTCTAGATCTCGGTGAAAACGTATACCGGCGTCACCCCGGAATTCTAATCCCATACCCTGTTTACCAGCCACCAATTGAGGCCGCATATCCTGGTCACCCCACACTTTAGCATCTAATTTTCCTTTTGCCTTGTTTTTATAGGCATAGGTAGGGCGATTCTTCGGATTCTTCTGGGGCTCTCTTGACAAATTCAGGCTGCCATCGTTAATCCTGTACTCTTGATCAAAGTCAAAGTCCGCCACTAAACCATAAGTAGATAGCTTGTTTACCTGATTTTTATCTTGTCGAGCTAACCATGATGTAAGTTGTTCTTGGAAGCTAGAACCAGCTAAATCCTGTTGGTAACCAGCGATTTCTGTTTCCAACTGGGCCAGTTTCTGCCCAGCTTCCGGGGTTGGGAGAATAACCGTGGGTGAAGCTTCACCATTGTAGGGAACTATACCAGCATCGTGATTATTGTTAAAATAGGCAGATAGGGAGTAATAGTCTTTCATGGTCAGTGGATCATATTTATGATCGTGGCAGCGGGCACACTCCATGGTCAAACCCAGTAAAGCCTTACCAAAAGTATTGGTGCGGTCAGCTACATATTCCACCCGGTACTCTTCATCCACCACTCCTCCTTCCTGGGTTTGAGGATGATTTCTTAAGAAACAGGTAGCTATCAATTGATCTTTAGTGGGCTCGGGAAGCATGTCACCGGCCAACTGCCATATCAAAAATTGATCATAAGGCATGTTGTCATTAAAGGCCTTGATCACCCAATCTCTCCATGGCCAGGCATTTCTCATACCATCATCCTGATATCCATGGCTATCTGCATATCGTGCTAGATCCAGCCAATCAATAGCTAATCGTTCACCGTAATGCTTAGAGGAAAGCAATCTGTCTACTACTTTTTCGTAAGCATTCGGGGAATCATCCTGCAAAAAACCCTCCAGTTCATCAACTGTAGGTGGCAACCCTGTAAGGTCCAGAGAAACCCGGCGAATCAGGGTTTCTTTGGTGGCTTCATCTGCTGGTGACAAGCCTTGTTGTTCGAGTGATTTCAAAATAAAATTATCGATAGGGTTATTGATCCGCCAATTGGAATCAGCAATAGTTGGTGGATCGGCCTTTTCAGGCGTCAGGAATGCCCAATGAGATTTCCATTGAGCACCTTGGTCTATCCATTTGATGATGGTGGCAACTTCACCAGCACTCAAGCTCAGGTTTGATTCCGGAGGCGGCATCACCAGCTCTGGATCTTCACTGAGTATACGTTCAATAGCCTTACTCTGCCCTATTTTACCGGGTACGAAAGCATGCCCCCCACTGGCCAGTGCCTCGAAAGCACCCTCTTCGGTATCCAAACGAAGTTCCCCTTGCCTGGCGTTATCATCAGGACCATGACAGGTATAACACCTATCCGATAATATGGGCTTTACGTGAAAATTAAAGTCGATGACATCGGGAAGCTCCTGATATGCCAGGTCCACAGAGTCAGGAAGGTTATTACCACAGCTCTGGAACACCAGACAGCATCCAAATACCAACAAAATCAAAACACAAGCTTTCAACGATCCCAGCAGGTTTTTAAACCTAAAAATTAACAAATTTTCCCTGGTTCAGCAATGTCTGAGTTAATGAAAGGTAGATTGATGGAATCACTGAAGGATTGTAAATTGCAGTTATGCGCCTCTTATTCCTGGTTTTTGTAGCTCTGATGGCTTTCATTTGCTGCACTAAAAAAGAAAAAGCCTCCTTCATGACTCTTACTGAGTTAGAGCTACAAATCCTGGATTCCATACATACTCATGAGGGAGAGTTTGCATTAGCTTTTAAAATGTTGGATTCCGTGGAATCAAGCATCTTCATTAATAAGGGTAAGGTTTTCCACGCTGCCAGTACTATGAAAACACCGGTGATGATTGAAGCCTTTAGGCAGATCGAAAATGGCAAGCTGACTTTGGATGACTCTATTTTGGTGGTTAACCAGTTCAAGAGCATAGTGGATGGCAGTGGGTACCAGCTCAGTTTAGATGATGATAGTGAGCCTGAGTTATATCAGTTCTTAGGAGAAAAGCAATCCATAAGAAAGCTAATCGAGCTAATGATCACCCAGAGCAGTAATTTGGCCAATAATGTTTTGATCGATCACTTAGGTGCAGATCAGATTTCACAGACCATGGTTTCGCTGGAGGCTGGTAATATGAAAGTACTAAGAGGGGTTGAAGATATAAAAGCTTTTGATCAGGGTCTGAATAATACCACCGACGCCTTGAGTCTGTTGACAATATTCGAAAAAATGGCCAGACATCAGCTGGTTTCGGTAGAGGCCTCCCAACAAATGATAGATATACTAAAAAGACAGAAGTTCAATGATGTAATCCCCGCCTTGCTCCCTGAAGAGGTGATAGTAGCCCATAAAACCGGTTCTATTACCGGGGTCCATCACGATTCGGGGATTATTTATCTACCCGATGGACGAAGCTATGTTTTAATATTGCTATCCAGTGATCTGCCTGATTTTGCACTTGGCACCCAATTGCTGCAACACATTTCGAAGATGGTCTACCAGTACGTTAAGGAACAAGGGGGTGGGAATGGGGGAACTAGGGAACTAGGGAACTAGGGAATAATTGATTGAAGATTGTTGATTTAACTCATAACTCATAACTATCAAGCGCATCATACAACACCTGGTGGATGGCCGGTCGGATGTTTAAACGGTAGAGTTTTGGGTTGTTTCGAGTGGGATAAACCCGGTTTGACATAAAGATCATCAGCAACCCGGTCTCGGGGTCTGCCATGGTATAGGTGCCTGTGTAGCCGGAATGTCCAAAAGTAGCTGGACTAGCGTCAACTGCGGTTGACCCGTTATTTTTGTTCTCCAATACGGGTTTGTCAAAGCCAAGTCCTCGCCGATTTCCCTGATCACAATATTGGCAACGCGTAAATTCTTTTAATGCCTTCTCAGCGATATACTGTTCTCCTCCGTAACGCCCCTCCCACAAGTACATTTGCATTAATTTAGCAAGATCATTGGCAGTGCTGAACAAACCGGCATTTCCGGAAACTCCATCCATCATGGCAGCGCCTTCATCATGCACTGTACCACGCAATTGCTTCATCCTGAAAAAATCATCGTATTCAGTGGGTACAATGCGTGCTTCAGGATAGAGTTCCAAAGGTCTGTAGGTTAGTGTTTTTGCTCCTAACGGATGGTAAAATTGCTGGTTGACGTAGGACTGATACGGTTGCCCGGTAAGGTTCTCAATGATCTCAGGATATAAGTAAAAAGATAAACCAGAATACAGATATTTCTTTTCTGGCTCAAGTTTGGATTTTTTAATGGCCTTGTAGATACCTTTCTCCCGGTAGTTATTGCGCAGGTGCAGATCTTCCGTTACCTCTATAGAGTACTTATCCG
>JANQPK010000213.1 GCA_028289505.1 Cyclobacteriaceae bacterium | reverse complement strand
TTGTTCTTATAATAGTAAAAAGGCCTCTTTGCCCCAGAGAAAGCCAATACATTGGTGGATGTATCAAACCGGCATATCCCAATATCAATACCCTCATTGTTGATGTGATTGTACTTTTCCTGGTGCAACGTAGTGGTAATTTCACTGTGAAGCGTCTTGAGAATTTCACCGGGTGCAGTGACATCTTGCTCAATCACAATCTGATTGAGTAGACTATTGGCCATTACTGTCATAAATGCCCCGGGCACACCATGACCGGTACAGTCCATCACTGCTATGATAACATTATTATCAACTTTGGCTAACCAATAAAAGTCCCCGTTTACGATATCACGTGCTTCTGACAGTATGAAATAATCGGTGAAGCCAGCTTTTAATACCTCTGGATCTGGCCTTATAGCATCCTGGATACCTTTAGCATACATAATACTATCCAGAATATCTATGTTTTTCTTAGCGATTTCCTTATTCTGGCTTTCCAGTACTGCATTAGATTTGATGCGGTATTGGTATCGCTGGTATAAAACAGAAGCCAGAACAAAAATCAAGATCAGTCCACCCAAGAGAAAGTAGGTGACAGTCCGATTCTTAGTCAAATTGAGCACCTGTATCTCACTTTCTTTTTTCAGAATCTCAATTTCCTTTTCTCTTTGCTGAATTTGATAGTTGGTTTCAATCTCAGTTATTTTTCTGGAATTCCGCTCAATATTTACCAGGTCTTTGAGGTCAGACTGTTTTTTGTAATAATCTAATGCAGTTCGGTAACGCCCTTGTCGTTTATATGCCTCTGCCAAACCTTTGTAACTAGTTATCATCCTGGACTTCGCGTCCATGGGTTCACTTAGTGAAAGTGATTGGTTGTAGTAATCAATGGCCTGAGCCAACTCATTTTTTCTCAAGTAAATGTTGCTAATATTGTTGTACAGGTGGGCCTTATCATAGTTATTGTCAAGACTGTTGCCAAGTTTAAGAGCCTGATCGAAATAGGCCAATGCAGAGTCGTACAGTTGTTGATGAAAATAATAAAGTCCAATATTGTCGAGGGTATTAAACATACCCAATGAATCGTGCTGCAATTCATCAATTACCAGTGCTCTGCTGAAATACTCATAGGCTTTATCGTGATTGTTGGTTTTATTATAGAGAAATCCAATGTTGTTTATGGTATTGGCCAGGGTACCCTGGTCTCCTATTTTCTCTTTAAGTGCCAATGATCTTTGATAAGCATCGAGAGCTGCCGAATAATTCCCCATTTCGTCGTAAATAATTCCAACGTTATTATAGGCACTGGCAACTCCTTGATTATCCCCTCTTCGCAACTGTATTTCCAGTATTCGAGTAAAATAGTCCAGGCTCATTTGGTAATTGCTGGTACTGTAGTAGGTAAGCCCAATATTTTTTAATGCCACCAACATCAGCACGGTGTCCCCTAACTCTGTGGCATTCAACAACGACTGCTCAGCAAATTCTAAGGATAGTTCGGGAGCATAGCTACGGGTGTTTTCCGATATCTTTAACAGAACATCAATCTTCTCCCTTCCCTTCAGGGAGTTGATTTTATTCAACAAGCTATCCTGCTGGGCATAGACTTGAAAAGCGGGTAAAGAAATAAGAAAAGCAATAACTAAACATGATATTTTACTATACATCATCCTCTGTATGCTTTTTCAACCCCATCAAAAAAGAAATATAACTTTTTTCAGTTAATAAATTGGAATTAATAATTCAATTTAGTGATTACCACAGCTTCCAACTAGATGCTAAAAACTCATTTTTTTCGAAGGATTCTGCTGCTTTTTTGTGTGACTTTGATACTGCTCCCGATTTCAAACGGATGTGCCAGTCAGAAAAATAATAACAGGGTCCAGGTGGTTAAGCCTAAAGGAAAGAAAAAGCCTTACAACCCCAGTAAGCATAAGGGCAAGAAGCGAACTAAAAAGGTTAAAATGCATAATTGATGAATCTGCAAAGAACTTGGATCATATTGGGCACCCTAGCACTACTATTGCTGGTGTGCTGGTCTTGCCTAAAAGAGGTAAATGAACCGCTTAGTGGTGTAATTGCTGAGCACGGTATGGTCAGTTCAGCTCATCCTGCAGCAACTAAAGTAGGGCTTGATATTTTGAAGCAAGGAGGTAATGCCTTTGATGCCGCTATAGCGGTGCAGTTTGCACTGGCGGTGGTTTATCCTAGTGCAGGAAACATTGGTGGAGGCGGATTTCTGGTTTTTCGCCAGACTGACGGCACCATAGGATCTTTGGATTTTAGGGAAAAGGCTCCCCTCAAGTCACATAGAGATATGTATCTGGATGAAAGCGGAGCAGTGATACGAGATCTCAGTATTAAAGGACATTTAGCAGCTGGAGTTC
This sequence comes from Cyclobacteriaceae bacterium, assembly GCA_028289505.1. GTDB lineage: Bacteria > Bacteroidota > Bacteroidia > Cytophagales > Cyclobacteriaceae > SZUA-3. Next base: position 3,585 of record JANQPK010000213.1, on the reverse strand, counting down.
CTGGGTCTGTAAACGGCATGTTCCGTATCCATGAGAAACTGGGAAGTTTACCCATGGAGGATCTGATAACCCCAGCCATCCAATTGGCTCGGAATGGTGTTATTCTTACCGAAAGGGAAGCGCAAAGACTTAATCACCAAAAAACTGACTTTATCCAGATCAACCATCACACTCCCAGTTTGGTGCGTGATCAACCTTGGGTAGTCGGAGATACCATTTTCCATCCTGAACTAGCAGCAACCTTAATCCGCATCCGTGATCAAGGTGAAGACGGGTTCTATAAAGGGGTAACTGCCCAGATGATTGTGGACGAAATGGAAGCAGGCAACGGGATCATCACCAAAGAGGATTTAGCCAATTATCAGTCAACTTGGAGAGATGCTGTAGTGGGTAATTATAAGTCGTTTAGGGTTATAGGCATGCCGCCACCTTCTAGCGGTGGGGTGGCGCTTTTACAACTATTAAAGGGCATCGAGTCATACGATATTAAAAGCTGGGGGTTCAATTCCAAAAAAACCGTTCACATTATGACTGAGTTAGAGCGCAGGGTATATGCAGATAGGGCCACCTATTTGGGAGATCCTGACTTTTTCGAGGTACCGATAGAAACCTTAGTCAGCGACAACTATCTATCAGAAAGGTTTGCAGATATCAGTCTAAACACCAAAACACCGTCTGAATCCATCAAAAATGACCTATTGGGAATGGTGGAAAGCCTCGAAACCACCCATTTCAGCATTGTAGACACAGAGGGAAATGCTGCCGCCATTACCACCACTATAAACGGAAGCTTCGGGAGTAAAGTCATGGTAAAAGGTGCTGGTTTCCTGCTGAACAATGAAATGGATGATTTTAGTGCAAAACCTGGAGTACCCAATATGTTTGGTTTGGTAGGTGGTGAAGCAAATGCTATAGAACCCGGTAAAAGAATGTTGAGCTCCATGACCCCTACCATCCTGGAGAAAGATGGAAGGCTATTCATGGTAGTGGGGACCCCAGGTGGTAGTACTATAATTACTTCTGTATTCCAAACTATATTGAATGTAATAGAACATGGCATGACCATGCAGGAAGCGGTAAATGCACGAAAGTTCCACCATCAGTGGCTTCCTGATGACATCAAATTTGAACCGGAGGCGTTCGACAGTGTAACTATTAATGAATTGGAACAAATGGGCCACACCCTGGTTCCTATCGGCAATATCGGACGCATGGATGCCATCAGAGTATTGGAAAATGGTTGGCTTGAAGGGGCTGCAGACAATACCAGAGGAGACAACACCGCATTGGGATACTGAATTAGCACAGGCTTTACTCATGACTTTGGAAAAACTAAAATATCCGATCGGAAGATTTAAAGCTCCAGAAACCATTTCAGCACAAGACCGTAATCGGTTTATCAATGACCTCCAACACTTACCAAAGCAGATTAAAGATCTGGTTTCTGACCTCAACAATCAGCAATTGGATACCCCTTATCGGCCTGGAGGCTGGACCATCAGACAGGTGGTACACCATTTGCCCGATAGCCACCTGAACAGCTATATTCGATTCAAATGGGCTTTGACTGAACCCCAACCTTTGATAAAGGCTTACCACGAGGATCTATGGGCAGAACTTCCTGACGGCAGTCAAGCACCGGTAGAACTATCATTATCTTTGCTAGATAGTCTACATTTAAGATGGGTGTGGTTACTACAACACATAAAAGAAGAGGATTGGAAAAGATGTTTCATACACCCTGAAACCAATAAATTGGTGCCATTGGATGTAAATCTTTCACTATATTCGTGGCACGGAAAACATCACCTGGCACACATTCAGTCAGTAATCACCACCCAGAATTGGTGATCGGTAATCATGCTAAATAATCCAAAATGAGAACATTAAATACACTGCTGGTCCTTTCATTACTATTGTCTGGTCCTGTACTTGCACAGTCAGTTACTCTTGAAACCGACCAAGACCCTTTAGTTTTGAAAGTTGGCGAAACTAAGAAACTAAACATAGTTGCCATAGACCAGGATGGGAGCATTATTGAGGACGGCAATGTCCAATATCAATTGCTACGACAAGATGGATTTGTTCCCACTAGTGGAGCAAATATCGACAGTCTTGGTAATGTCAGCGGTCAGACACCTGGTAGCTACAACCTGATAGCGTTTTGGATTGGACCTGAGCAAAAAGGGTTTGCACGACGGTATGTAAACATACAAGTAGAACATTTAAACACTTCTAAAATCGAAATCATTGACTTCCCGGAAAACATATATAGTGGTACCAGTGTTCCGTTGGAAATTAGTGTTATCGATGAGTCCGGAGCAGCAATTGCTCATCCCAAGCTGACCATTGAAAGCTCAGATCCCACTGTGGCCAGATTGGATGGTTTAACCAACTTTTACGCAGAATCACCGGGAATTGGTAATCTAACCGTATCCTCCGGAGGTATTTCCAGCACCATTCCCTTTAAAGTATTAAAAAATCCAGTGGAACGATTGATTATCGACACTCCTGCCAGTAAAGCCAGAACTGGTGATGTTTTATCGTTTCAAGCCATGGGTTATGACAAAAATGGAAATCAAGCTGATGTCCCGGTAATATTCACTGTAAGCTCCAAACTTTACGAAGCAGGATCCGGTGCATCAGCTATAATCAATGAGGATGGTAAATTTGTGGCTGAAAAACCGGGTACATACACTATTATGGCTACATGTGGTAATGTGTCTAGTTCCGCTAACGTGGAAATTGAACCGAGAAACGTGGAAAGGGATATCGAATTGGTTGGCCAGGGTTTGGTTAGCAATAAGCATACCTCTGATCTTTGGGTTTGGGAAGGGATCGATGGAGGCGATTATTGCGTTACCGGTACCTGGGGTGCAGATGGCTTTGCCTATTTCTGGGATGTAACAGACCCGGCGAACATCTCCCGCATTGACAGCGTTCAAGTAGACGCCAGAACCGTAAACGATGTAAAAGTTTCGGAAGATGGAACTGTTTGTATTATCAGTCGTGAAGGAGCTTCAAATCGGCGAAATGGAATTGTTATCCTGGATGTCAAAGACCCTCGGGATGTGAAAATCATTTCCACTTTCGACGATCAGCTTACCGGCGGTGTACACAATCTGTTTATCTATCAAGGTCATGTTTATGCACTTAGCAACGGCCAGCGTTATGATGTAATTAATATTGAGGATCCTGCCAATCCATACCGTGTTGGAAAGTTTCAACTGGATAATCCTGCCAGGGCTATCCATGATGTCTGGATTGAAGATGGTATAGCCTACTCGTCGAACTGGAGCGATGGTGTGGTAATGGTTGATGTAGGAAATGGAGTGGCAGGCGGATCCCCCCAAAATCCCATTGAAATTGCCAGATCAAAAGTGCAAGGTGATGCCAATCACGCAGCCTTTCCCTATAGAAGCGAAGAGTCTGGTAAGTTTTATGTGATCGCGGGCGATGAAATCTTTCCCTTAACTTTTACTCCAGGGACAGTTACCATTCCCTCAGGTTACTTGCACTTTATGGACTTTACTGATATCAACAATCCCAAGGAAGTGGCAAGGTACGAGCTACCTGAAGCTGGCT
>JANQPK010000231.1 GCA_028289505.1 Cyclobacteriaceae bacterium | reverse complement strand
GTCATATGGAGTACCATTCAGGTTACTCTCCACCAAAGCCATCCCCCACTTTCATCAGTAATATTGGTAACCCTTCTTTCTACCTCACGGTATATGACCAATGGATCCTCCTGCCAATTATGCAACCCCACCAGATCTAGTGAGAGCCTGCTAATCCCGCATTGTGTATTATGATATAGGGTGGTATACTTGAAAAAAAATTAATATGAAATATCCTGTTAAATCGCTGCTAGTTTTACTTTTTATGTTGTCTTTCCATCAGGCTAACTCCCAGGTGCTCATATCCTTATTATTTGGGGATAAACTCAATTCGGAAAAGATCGAGTTTGGTCTGGAAGGTGGTTTCAACTTTTCCAATATGTCCGACTTCCAGAGCAACACTTTATTGCCCACTTTCAACCTGGGCTTTTATTTCGATATTCTGCTGCAGGATCAGTGGTATCTGAATACCGGAGTGCTGGTTAAATCAAGTGTAGGTATGGATAAATTGACAGAATCAGATGTATCAATTTTAGATCCTCAAACTATTTTCCTGCAATCTGGCGACTACAGTCAGAGGATAAACTACTTTCATATACCGGTAACCATCAAATATCGTTTTAAAAACCACTTTTTTGCCAACTTTGGTCCTCAGGTAGCACTACGGACTAAGGCACAGCTGATCTTCGATGGTGAGCAAGACAACAAAACGGTCGAGATCAAGACGGAGAATAGTGACCTATTTACCAGGTTGGAGATGGGTCTGGTAGCTGGTGTGGGATATAAATTAAGAAAAGGTAAGGGAATGAACATCGGTTTTAGATACTTCCAAGGCCTTACCGATATTATAAAGGATGAAAGAATCAGTTCCAGAAACAAAAGCTATTATCTCACCGTCGGCATACCTATTGGCCGGGAGAAGCAAGAGAATTAAATCGCCCAGTTGCAACCACCAGGTTTAGCTGGTTTCGGAGATAGCCTTCTTGATCCAATCTGCAGCAAACTCCTCTTTTAAATTTGGGTGTAATAGCAATTCGTCATAGATCTTTACGATTCGGTTCGAGAACAAGCCTAAATTTCTTAGATCTGCTAACTGTCCTAAGAACAACCTACTATTGCGAGTCCCCACCAGATCGTTTTTAATGCGCCTGATCTGATGTTTACGCACGTTGCGAATGATGTTGATAAAGGAGGTAAAATTGTGGTATAGCTTTTCAATCTCCTGCTGTGATTGACCCTGATATAATCCAACCAGTGCATTATAACGTTCTTTGAGCATGTCATGCAGAGATATCAGTTCTTCCACTTGTTCAGGCAACAATGGTTTATGATGGTTGTCCACGTGATCCAGGTTAGACTGGATGATTGCCATACTAAGCAGGCCCATTTCGTGAAGATAATCTACGGCCAAAAGAAAAACATGACCGGCTTCGTTGCTAGAATCAGGAACTCGATCCAATAGCTTATTTGAAGTTAGTTTTAATCCCGATAGCCGGTCTAATACTGGTTTAAAAGATTGCTTGGCTTGGTTTAATATCTTAAGGTCCTCTGCTTTCAGACCTTTGAAGGAATTGTCTACATACTTGCTGAATTCCAGTAAGTAGGTTTTTAATTGCTGGTCACACAACTCAACCAACCTTTCCCTGGTTAGTGATTCTGATGCAAACTCCTGTTCCAGTACCTTTTTTTGCACCATTTTCCTGGAATGATAGCGGTGAGTGCGGTAAATCACACCAGCTGCCAGTACCAGTACCACAACAATTGCAATTAATCCACCAAATTGAAAGATCATGGCCATCACAAAAGCCATCACAAAGGCCGAGAAAGCGGTAAAGAACCACCCTCCAATCACGGATAACACCCCTGAGACCCTGTACACCGCGCTTTCCCTTCCCCAGGCACCATCTGCTAATGAAGTACCCATAAATACCATGAAGGTTACATAAGTGGTGGAAAGTGGGAGCTTTAAATTGGTTCCAATAGCAATCAGGATACTGGCTACAGCTAATGTCACTGAAGCTCTTAACATATCGAATACGGGCGCCTCTTTCCCCAGTTTTTGTTGTTTGGAAGTAAAAGGTGTTTGATCGAACTGCCTGTTGACCGCTTGGGTCCAGACATTAGGCATTTTATCATTAATGGCAGTTGCTGCCTTGGCAAAATTCCTCACAATACTGCGTGATACCAGATAAGAGGAGAACCGCTCAGACCCTTCCTCCTGCCTGCCCAGGTCCAGCGAAGTCTGTACTACTGATCTGGCTTTCTTAGAAAGAAAAAGCGTAACCACCATCACTACACCAGCTAGCAACAGCAGCAGCGTGGGAGTAGGTACCTGGCCTGCCAATCCATCCATAAGAAATCCCTCGGCACCACTTCCTGACTCCATAAACAACTGGTATGAGTTATAACCAGCCAGGGGTACTCCAATAAAGTTGACCAAGTCATTTCCAGCAAAGGCCATGGCCAAGGCAAAGGTACCCACCAAAACCAGCACCTTTAAAATATCCACTTTGAACGCTCTATTTAGTACAAATAAGATAAGTGTCCACCCGGCAAAACTGGCCAGTAAGATCAACCAGGTGTTATTCTCAATATTCTCCATGGTCTGGCTGCTCACAAAGGACGCTCCTTTCACCCCTTTGATCAGCATGAAATAGGTGATGCCAGCAACCCCAAATCCCCCCCAAATAGCACCAAACTGACGCATTCTCTGTTGGTAATCAAAGGAAAAAAATAAACGGCTCAAATACTGTGCAATCACACCACAGGTAAAAGCGATTACCACTGACAACAGTATACCGGCAATAATTTCCAGAGCTTTCCCGGAATTAATATATTCGAAAAGTGCCA
>JANQPK010000200.1 GCA_028289505.1 Cyclobacteriaceae bacterium | reverse complement strand
AGGGAATTAATGGCAAACCGGAGTATATAAAAAAAGCCTGTGACCAAAGTCTTAAAAATTTGGGAATAGAGGCCATTGATTTATACTACATGCACCGTAAAGATCCTGAAGTGGAGATTGAGGATATTGTTGGAACTATGGCTGACCTGGTCAAGCTAGGAAAAGTAAAGAATTTAGGGCTTTCAGAAGTTGACCCGGAAACCATTCGTCAGGCGCATGCTATCCATCCCATCGCTGCCCTGCAAACAGAATACTCGCTTTGGAGCCGCGAACCTGAAAAGGAAATATTCGATGTCTGTAAGGAACTTGGAATTACTTTCGTGGCCTACAGTCCTTTGGGTAGGGGCTTCTTAACCGGTGCCATCCGAAGCCGTGCTGATTTGGAACCGGGGGACTGGAGACTGAGTAATCCTCGTTTTACCGATGAGGCCCTTACTGAAAACCAGAAGTTTGTGGAAGTAATTGACCGTGTGGCAGAAGGTCATGGTGTTACCAAGGCTCAGGTTGCCCTTGCTTGGTTGCTTGGACAAAATGATGAGATCACTACTATTCCTGGTACCAGAAATATTAAAAGATTGGAAGAGAATCTGGGTGCCTTAGAGGTTGAGCTAACGGAAAATGACTTGGAAGTTATCACTGCCCAGATGCCCGCCCAAACCGTAGGAGAAAGGTACTAGACCCTACCTATGTCCCGCTATTTCGTTTTACTTCTCTTGATATCCGTTTCCTTTAGTTGTACGGATATTGCGTTTGATGGTCAGGATTATAATCAGGATGTCATTACTCATGCACAATCAAAAGCTGTTTTCAGAGAATGCCAGGATTTTCCGAATGACACTCAGGTGTCCATCGCATTGATTGAAAAGGGAGTGATTAGGTTTTATGGTGTCAAGCGTGAAAATGATACCATTGTTTCGGTAGATAACCATAAAAGTGTTTTTGAGATAGGTTCAATATCCAAGGTATTTACCGGCACGTTATTGGCTGATTTAGTGATAGAAGGTAAGGTTGAGTTGGGTGATCCAATAAATGATTATTTGGGTGTTACCCTAAAGGACCATCATGAAATAACCTTTCAACAATTAGCCAATCATACCTCTGGTCTTCCCAGGATCCCATCTAACTATCGTTTGCTGGAAATTGACTTCTCAAATCCCTATAAGGATTACGACGAGATTAAATTACTAGAGTATTTGACCGATCACCTGACATTGGACAATCCTGGAGGATTTAAGTACTCTAATCTGGGAGTTGGCTTACTGGGTTACACCTTAACCAAGATAGCTGATGAGTCTTATGAAGATCTTCTCCAATCCAGGATTTTTTCAAAGTATGGAATGACCGGTTCCACTAGTAATCGAAATAGGGTAGGTAATATGTTGGTGGCTGGACTAAACCCTAAAGGTGTGGTTACCCCTAATTGGGACATCAATATTTTAGAAGCAGCCGGTGGAATTTTATCATCGGTAAGTGATTTGTCAAAGTTTGCCATGGCTCAGTTCGTAGAATCCGATGAAGTATTAGCGCTGACCAGAGAATCAACTTATGGGGGCTATCACATGGGTGGTGCGATTGCAGGTATTGGACTGGGGTGGATGATCAGAGATGTTGAGGGTCAGGATTGGTACTGGCATAATGGGGGCACCGGGGGATACTCTTCGTTTATGCAGCTAGATGTTCAAAATAGAGATGCCGTAATTATACTATCCAATGTTTCCGCCTTCAACAGTAAACGGGTTAATATTGACAGTATGGGAGCCAGGCTCATGCACTCACTCCGTAAAAATGATATGCAAGTGCCTGAAAATCAGTAATTGTTGTATTTCATAGCCTATTTCCCCAATTTGATCTAAATTGGGATAGTAGGATATGAAAAAGATCATTGGCATAGTACTGGTTTCTCTGTTGGTGTTGATCTTTGGATTTTTTCTGGTAGCCGAGTGGTGGGTGGAACAGATCTTTGATGAGGTGATGAATGAAAAGCCAGATCGGGTATATAATGTAACCTACGCTGATCTGGATCTCCATACTTTTTTGAAGGGTGTCACCTTGGAGTCTGCTCAAATCGTACCCATCAATGCTAGTGATTCAGGTACTGTGTTACATGGAACCGTATCGCATATAGAGTTAAGCGGAATTCAGTGGCGTCATTTTTTCTTCTCTAAGAAAGCCAACGTGAGAGAGATGGTGTTTATAAAGCCTGACTTTCAAATCTCCTTGGGTCCAGTCAAGCAAAGCAAAGAAAAACCTCGCAGTTCCACTAAGGGACTACAGCGTTTATTTGGTGACATCTTATCCAGAGGTGAGATACAGAATTTCAGACTGGTTAATGGGTCGACAGAAGCGAGGAGAGATAGTGTACTTATTGCCAAGGTGGCTAACCTTACCATCAGCGCTGAGGAAATCGTTACCGATTCAATCCAAGCTAAAAGTTTGATCCCATTTAAGGTAGGTAGTTTTACTGCATCTGTGGATAGTTCCGTTTTGCAGTTAAACGAATACACCATGTTGAGGTCTGGATATTTTGGCTACCAAGAAGACCAATCTCAATTGGAATTAAACAATATTATGATGTCGTTTACCGATGATCGGATGCAGGTGAGTCAAAGACTAGGGAAGCAGGTAGATTTAATTGAGGCCAAGGTAAAATTGCTGAAAATAGATGGATTGGATGCCACTAGTAATGTTAGTGAACTGGATATTAGGGCGCAATCAATGCTGATTGATGAGTTTGAGTTGAAGGATTTCCGAGATAAAAACCAACAACGACCCCCCGATTCCGCAAAACCAATGTTCTCCGGAATGGTTAGG
>JANQPK010000230.1 GCA_028289505.1 Cyclobacteriaceae bacterium | reverse complement strand
CCGTCTACCCCAAAGGTAATTTTCTCATCTTTCCCGGTGGCGAAAGGATTATTTTCTTCAGATTGATAACGGTCCATTTGCATCACGGTGTAGGGCGTTACTTCAACCAGTCGCTGCCTCTTGATACCCTTAATACCTTGTAGTTCCCCGAATAGATGCACCCAACCTGGAGCATCAATGGGCGCATGCTGCCAAACAGATCGTTCTTCCATCCTGAACAACCGTCTCTGAACCTGCAAACCCCATATTTGATTTTTCTTCTTAGAGAATCTTAATTGACTAAGCGGAATGCGTGCCTCCGCGATCCAACCATCCTGAACCACTGCTGTTCTGGCGTACCAAACCGGGTCCCAGTTACGGTCATAGGTACTGCCGTTGTTAGTAATGGCGGCGTCGCTGATAACCCCCGAGGCACTAATGGTAAACGAAAAAGCACTTAAGTGATCGTAGTAACTATCGATACTAATGGATACCCGGTCCCCTTCGAACCCGTCTCTTCGAGTCATCCGCCTTTCTATCTTATCAGGTTCACTGTCAAAGCACATAAAAGCCACATACAAATTCTTGTCATCATACAAGATTTTGAATGCGGTTGGTTCTGTGGGACTGGCTCCATTATCGGGCTTGTACTGTATGAAATCACCGGCCCATTCTACCAGCTCCCAACTCTCGTCATCAAGGATGCCATCGATAACAGGCGGCGCCTTTTTTACCTTTTCAGTTTGATAGGTTTTTTTGGTTGGAGTCGAGGTAGACTGAGGGAAAAGCTGAAATATAGTGCCAAGAAAAAATAGCAGTACTAGGCTATAATATTTCATTTAGATTTTTCTTTCACTGCAATAATACGAAAACAGGGGCACTTTTATTATATCAAGCTGTAATAAAAATCAACTATATGTAGCGATTCTTTAAAAAAACTTAGGTTTTCTTATCGATCATACCATTGAATCCATGATTTATTGTTACCGCAATGGGTTCGCAACCTTACCCTACTGAACATAGAGACCCAACTCAATTTGAACTACTACTTAGCTCCTCACTGATCTTTTTAATAATCATAAACTTTTTACGAAGTTTTTCGTACATATATTTTATAGTACGAACTATTTCGTATAACTTAGAGCTCACATTAAACTAGGCACATGGCAATACCAAAACCGACGGAAGGAGAACTTGAAATCTTACAGGTGATATGGGAAAATGGCCCCAGTACAGTAAGGTTTGTGAATGATCAATTGTCACAAGAAAGAAGGGTGGGGTACACCACCACGCTTAAGTTAATGCAGATTATGGCAGATAAAGGGCTGCTTAAACGCGATACCAGTGGTAAAACCCACATCTACACCGCTGCAGTTAGTCAGCAAAAAACCCAACAGCAGTTGATAGATAAACTGATGACCACTGCATTTGGAGGATCAGCCATGAAGCTGGTGATGCAGGCACTTGGCAATAAAAAATCCACCAAAGACGAAATTGATGAAATCCGGGCCTTTCTGGATCAATTGGAAGGAGGGAAAAAATGAGATCAAGCAGCTATATTTCGGAATTATTGATAGATAGTGTGGGCACTACTTTGTTGCATTCTATATGGCAGGGGTTGTTAGTGAGTCTGCTACTAGCTCTGGTATTGTATATGGTTCCCAAGCGCAACGTTCAGCTCAAGTATTGGTTATCAGTTACGGCTCTAACCGGTTTGTTATTCTGGACCGGTTACACTTTCAATCAGTCCATCTTTATCTCTTCAATCCCTAGTACCATAACCAATGGAGACTTGACAGTTGTAACCGTACCAGGTGAATCGTATACCAACTCTAGTGGTATTCCAGAGATTAAAGCTTTGATTACCCAGCATGTATCCTCTATAAAGCCCTATATGGATACTCTGGTGATGGTGTGGTTAGTTGGAGTATTATTTTTCTTGGTACGGCTGCAGGGAAGCATCTTCTATTTGAAACGACTTAGAAGCACCGGTTCTCGTTCTGTTTCCTTGATTTGGCAGCAGAAAGCGGAAAGGTTATCCGGCATACTTGGTATTCGACGCACAGTAGAGCTGTTAGAGTCCAAATTAGTAGAAGTGCCAATGGTGATTGGTCACCTGAAGCCAGTGGTATTGATCCCCGTGGGTATGCTGACTGGTCTAACCGCCGCTGAAGTAGAGGCTATTCTGGCTCATGAATTAGCACATGTAAAAAGGTATGACTACCTGATAAACTTGATACAGACAGTGGTAGAGTCCTTGTTGTTCTTTAATCCTGCTGTTTGGTGGATTTCCCAAACCATAAGGAAGCATAGAGAGCATTGTTGCGATGATATAGCAGTAAGGTGCTGTGGTAACCAGATGATTTATGCGAGCGCCTTGAGTAACCTGGGGGCTTGGTCGCTGCGACCACCTACTTTAGGTATGGGCTTATTTAAATCCGAAAACGAACTACTGATGAGAATTAAACGATTGATCTATCCACAAGTGGGTAAACAAAATGTAAAAGAAAAATACGTACCAGGTATCATTTTGTTATTGACGGTGATCTGTCTGAGTTGGTACTCTCATAGAGTACAGGCCCAACTGATGCCACAGGAGGCAGCGAAAAGTGTCATGCTTACGGTACCACAGGTAGAGCTCCAGCCAGATCCA
>JANQPK010000199.1 GCA_028289505.1 Cyclobacteriaceae bacterium | reverse complement strand
TCATCGGATTTGACAAAGGCATCTGCTCTCAAAGGCGTATCCACTGAGGTCATTATATGGTTGTCCCCGTTCAACTGGTGACGCCTGTTTTCTATTAGTTTTTGGTCTATTTTCATTTCCAATGTAAATCTTAATGAATTAATGTTGTGCGGTTAACTCATTTCCTAAATACGCTATAAATTCATCTAAAGTCGTTTTGCCCTTGTCTCCTTTACCGTAGTCATACCGGCTACTTAAAGTCTTGATACAATTTACTAGGCTGAATACCTTGATTATCTTGATATTTACCACTTTTATAGGGATTATAATCACCGTCAATATGATGGAAATAAATCTGGCAGATCTCCACTCCAGGATAAACAATTAAAGGCTGGACCACAAATATTTCCAGCGTCCAGTAGCCATTAAAACCCACATCGCCGAAGCCGGCGGTTACATGCACAAACATGCCCAACCTGCCAATGCTGCTTCTGCCTTCCAGCATAGGCACCAGTGAGTCAGTTCTGGTGTGCTCGATGGTCCGACCTAAGTAAAGCTTACCCGGAACTAACTCCAAGCCGCTGCTGGGAATTGTCAGTTTTGAAGTCTGATTTTCCAGTTTCATATCAAGCACTGGGTCAGTATACACTACCAATTCATGATGAAGACGCAAGTTGTAGCTGTTGGGATTGAGTTGTGAAGGGTGGTAAGGATCTATTCCAATATCCTTCCCAATACGAGCATTTATTTCCAAACCACTTAATATCATCGCAACTATTCGGAACCTAGAGATATGGTTTGTTCAGTTTCACGGTGAGCCAACCCGCTACGACTCTTGCTTCTATTTATTAAATGAAAAATGATCAAAGCAAATGCAGGAATATATACAATCACCTCGGGGATCTGTAAAACGGTAAGCCGCTCATTGATGATAAAAAGAGAAAGTAAGATCCATGAAACGATCAGACCAGTTCGCAGCCACCCTACTGTAGATGGTTGGATGGTTGATACAATAGCAAAAAAGGAAACTGCCAAAAATACCATGTCCAACCAACCCCACCAATCTTGGCTTTCAGGATGGATAATCGAGGTACTGGGAACCGCAACCAACAAAATTGGGGTGGCAAAGCAATGTACTAAACAGAGTGCGGAACTTAATACCCCTATTTCATCCGATTTTTTATTCAAGATCATTGTCATATTTAAAGAAATGCAATAGTGTTGCAAATATAGAGTAAATTAATCAGATGCAACCAAGTTGCGTTTGAGAAATATAACTGGTTATTTTGCGTTAAAAAGATAGTATGCTCAAAACCCGCTCGTTGTTTTTTACCTATAACCGGCAGGTGCAATTCCACTTTCCCGATATTGACTTGGAGGCAGGTGATAACTTATTGATACTAGGTGAATCTGGCATTGGTAAAACCACCTTACTACACCTAATAGCTGGTTTGTTACCACCTGAATCTGGCACGGTGGAGCTAATGGGCACTGTACTTCATGAGTTATCAGCTGCCAAGCTCGATCGTTTTCGAGGCAGGAAAATCGGGCTGGTATTCCAACGTCCCCATTTTGTACAAGCTCTTAATGTACAGGAGAACCTTTTACTGGTACAATACCTTGCTGGTAAGTCGCAAGACACAAATCGAATCAGTACCGTACTAGATAGTCTTGGACTGGCCGATAAACTCAAGGAAAAGCCACATCGACTGAGCCAGGGTGAACAACAGCGGGTAGCCATCGCCATCGCTGTGATCAACAATCCTCAGTTAATCCTAGCCGACGAACCAACCTCTAGTTTGGATGATAAAAACTGCCGTCGAGTGGCAACGTTACTCCAAGAACAGGCTGCTGATACTGGAGCACAATTGGTGGTTATCACGCATGATCACCGTTTAAAAGAGCAGTTTCGAAACACCCTCAATCTATGAATATTTTTCGCTTAAGCTTTCGAAACATGACCAGCCGGCCACTAAGCACGGCATTAAGCTTGGTATTGCTAACCTTGGGTGTTGGTATGATCGCTTTACTATTACATGTGAACCGACATATTCAGGAGCAAATGGAAAACAATATCAAAGGTATTGATATGGTGGTAGGTGCTAAAGGTAGCCCCCTTCAACTTATCCTGTCCGCCGTTTACCATATTGACGCTCCAACTGGCAATATAGCTTTGTCCGAGGCTGAGGAATTGCAAGGAAACGGCCTGGTATCTTTAGGAGTCCCACTTTCATACGGAGATAGTTACCTGGGATACCGTATTGTAGGCACCAATCATGAATATCCGAAACTATACGAAGCTACAGTTGCCGATGGAAAGCTATGGCAAAAATCTTTTGAAGTAACTGTTGGTGCTACCGCTGCTAGGAACCTAAATTTGGCTTTAGGAGATACCTTCATTGGATCCCATGGCCTAGCCGAAGGTGGAGAAGCCCACGATGAACATAACTATGTAGTAGTGGGGGTATTCGAGTCCACCAACTCCGTGATCGACCAGCTAATTTTAACCGCCACTGAGAGTGTTTGGGAAGCACATCAACATGAAGAAGACCATGGTGATGAGGTACATGAAGAAGACCATGACGCTGAAGAGCACCAACAAGATCATGCTGGGCAGGAAGATCATCATGATCATGGTGAGCAGGAGAAGGATCATCACTCTGGAGAGCAGGATGAAGATCATGACCATGATGATCGGGGAGAGGAAATTACTGCTATGCTGGTAAAGTTTAGAAACCCCGTTGGTTTAATACAATTGCCACGTATGGTCAACGAAAATACCAACATGCAAGCAGCGGTTCCCGTATATGAAATTAGTCGCTTGTTTGGGCTGATGGGAGTAGGCCTGGACACACTCAACGCAATTGCTCTGGTAATAATCATTGTATCTGGATTGAGTGTTTTCATCAGTCTGTATAGCGCATTGAAAGACCGCCAATACGAAATGGCCCTGATGCGTACCTACGGTGCATCGCGGTGGCAGTTGGTTTGGCTGGTGCTTCAGGAAGGTTTGCTCCTGACCCTGATCGGTTTTATATTAGGCATAGTTTTCAGCCGTTTAGGGCTGTTCTTGGTTTCCAACCTGATGGAATCAAATTATCATTACGCTTTTTCCGGTTGGGATTGGGCAGCGGAAGAAGGGTGGCTCATGGCAACGGTGTTGTTTATAGGACTGTTGGCGGCACTACTACCTGCTATCCGTGTATTTCGTATTAATATTTCTAAGACATTGGCCAATGATTAGATTGACAATCATATTGCTACTTTTTATCAGTGCTCCGGGGTGGTCACAAACCAGAATTACCTGGGATAACCTGTCCGATGTGAGTTTTACACCAAAGTACTTTAAGGAAGTGGATGAAGACCTGTTATACCCTTCCTTTGGAGCGTCGGTGAGAGCGCTTGACGGCGAGGAAGTGTATATACAAGGATATATGTTGCCCATGGCACCTGATGAGGATTGTTACATCCTCTCACGTTTTCCCTTTGCTGCATGCTTCTTCTGTGGAGGTAGTGGGCCGGAATCTGTGGTAGAGTTACAATTAAAACCAGACCACCCAGAGTTTGATATGGATCAGGTAGTGACCATCAGGGGAAGACTACGATTGAACCAGGACGATATAAATTATTGCAATTATATTTTGGAGGAGGCTGAGGTTTATGAAGAATAAACACCAATGAATGGTAACCTTGAATAATGAACCCAAACAGGCAGATAATCGAGCTTCTGGATTCCCATGGCTTGCGGAAAACCCCTATTCGTAGAGAAATCCTCAAGCTATTTTTGGAACATGACTTTGCGCTTTCAGCAGGTGACATTCTAAGTAAAATCACTGTTCAGCATGACAGAGTAACCATATACCGTGCGTTGACTTCATTCGAAGAACACGGTCTATTGCATAGAGCCTCTAAAGATGGACAAGGTATTAAGTACGCCTTAGATACCAGTCATTATCCGGACAAAACAGATCATAAAATGCATGTACATTTTGTTTGCGATGAGTGTCATCATACTTATTGTTTGGATACCATAGAAATACCCGAAGTGAAAGTATCCCCTGGGTTCTCCGTAAACAAAGTCAACTATACACTTGGTGGTATCTGTAAGGAGTGTAATTCAGACCAATGAATATGATCAAACTGCTAGTGTGGCATTTATATGCAAATTTACTACCTTTCCAAACAGAACCCTCGGGATTCAACAATACATAACCGATACCAAACTTATCACCATGCTACAAAGAAAATTTGATAAAAAAGTTAAGGAGTTTTTTCCGGGTGCCATGGATGCCAAAGACACCTCGATCCACTATCTAGGTAAAATGCAGATTGAGCACGAACTCGATATTTCCAAAGTACTGATGGCGACCTCAGTGTGTTCTGACGACATCAACATTCCTTCTACCACCTTCTTCAATGTATTGTTTGGGCCCTTCATCATGGGTGGATTGGGAGGCTTACCATTCGCAGGACAAACTGGAATGACCGCTTTTGCGCACCACATTCCAGACGAGGGTAGCGCTTTTATTTTTTACGGACCCCATATCGGAATCACACTTGACGGGGAATTAGGTAAAATGTATCGACCGCGGCAGGAAGAGACCGGTAATTCATGTGGAGCTCTAATGTTAGCATTGAGCCGGATTCAGGATAGTGAATACTCCCCAGTAATTGTTGATGACGATTATCAGCAAATGAAGTTGGAGGAAAACATTCTGTCCTACAGGGATCAAATACTTGAAAGTGAAAACCAAGCTAAGGCAATTACTGAGGCCACATACGAAATCATCGACAAAAAAATCCATGATCACTTGAAAGATTGTAAAGATGAATTCCATGTGGACAAGGTGACCTTATTAGGTGGGATCATCATCAATACAGATTATGGTCTGGATGACTACTTTGACGCCAGAAATTTTGAGGTCATTGAGTTAAAGGATCTTTAAACCCATCACGACTTCAAGCTTTCCCAAGGACCGGTGATAGCAACGGTTTCACCATTTTCCTGAACGTTAACAAATAGAGTGTTTCCGGATGGAGAAAAAACTGCTCCGGTTAGCTCAGAAGCCGAACTTCTGTTGATAGCGAAAGGCCTGATGGTTCCTGACTGATCGATAAGATGTAATCTGTTTAGTTCGCCATTATCTTCGCAAACCAGTGCATCTCCCCAAGGTGTTATGGTTAGGTTGTCACACATATGTAGCACCGTTTTGTCCAAAGATTCAGCAAATAGTTCAAGCATTGCCTCCTTAAGGTGGTATTTAAATATTTGTCCGAAGTTATTGGGTCCACCGTTGGTGCATGCAAAATAGATGGAACCATCACTATACCACATGCCCTCCCCTCGAGCAAAGACCGCAGCCCCCAATTCAGCCCCCTGATATCTCAGATCATCATCTGGAGATCGTACATTATCGAGGTCAACCCAGGAGACTGGGAGCTTTTGATTCAGTTGTACATTTCTATTTTCCCAGTTTCTGGTATCCGCTGGTGAGAAATCCGGAAGTGCAAGAGCTTGTAGCATTCCTCCTAGATGTAGGTCATTGGGATCTATTGGTACAAAACGATAAAGCAACCCGTCGGGTCGATCTTCAGTCTGAAAAATAATATGTGTATCAGGGTCAACTGCAATGGCCTCATGGTTGAAACGACCCATTGCCTTAATTGGTTTGGGATCTACTAGACCGTTGGCGGATGCTGGAACATCAAATACATAACCGTGATCTGTTTCAATGATATTCTCGTCGGCCCTGGTGACATCCTCCTCACAAGTAATCCAAGAGTTCCAAGGTGTGGGACCCCCGGCACAATTTCGATAGGTTCCTGCCAAACTTAAGTACTCCTTTATTAGCTTCTGATTTTCTTCGTCATAGACCAATGTAGTGGTACCCCCCAATCCCGGAGTTTTTCCATATCCTCCATCATACAGCCGAGAAGGATCAATTTCCTTGAACAAAGCATTATCTGCACCGAATGGACTGTTTATCAAAGGTGTAGGGCTATTTTCGTGGTTCCTGATAATTATGCACTGGTGCTCCTCATTAGTGAAGGTGCCCATACCGTCGGGTCTGCCGGGTACGTAGAACCCATCTGACATAATATTACCTGCTTTTGATATCACTTGATAATTGAAGCCCTCTGGTAGATCCATATATCCATTGGGATCTCGCACCAGTTTAAGCTTTGAAACTTCAGAGCCACTTTGTTTCCAATTTTGGGTACATCTGGATAGTGCCAGGAAGCCCAGTGAAGTAACCCCGGTTTTGCTCAAAAACGCTCTTCTTTTCATAAACTCGTCGGTTATAAACTTTAACGAAAATACCCAAGTTTTCGCAATTAGATCAGGAGATCCAGTATCAAAATTCCCACTATGCCCACTACCGAAATGGTAGTTTCCATTAACGTCCACGAAAGCAGCGTTTCTCTGATGCTCACATTAAAGTACTCCTTAAAAAGCCAAAACCCACCGTCATTGACATGCGATAAAATCAAACTTCCGGCTCCGGTAGCCAGTACCAGTAATTCAGGAGAAACATCTGAGGTCCCCAAAATGGGTGTCAAAATACTGGCTGCGGTTAGCGCAGCAACCGTGGCAGAACCTACACTGACCCTGATGATTCCAGCAATAATCCAGGCCAGAATCAGTGGTGACATGCCTAGTCCTCCCAAAGCCTCACCAATTCTATCGCTAATTTGGGTTTCAACCATCACTTGTTTTAGTGACCCGGCTCCTGCAATGATCAACAGCACCACCGCTATTCCAGATACCGCATTGGCTAACGTCTTCATGATCTCCTGCATCGACCGACCAGTTCGAAGGCCGAGGAAATAAATGGCAGCCAATACCGAGATCAGCATGGCAAAAGCAGGGTCGCCGAGTGCGCCAATTATAGGATGATCTACGCCACCGAGTTTGATTGCAGAAGCACCTCCAATTAGTAACACCGGTGATAGTGCAACGCTTAAGGAAGTGGATAAAGAAGGAATTTTAAATTTTTCGTTCAGTTCCACTACATATTCCCTGGGAAGCGTTGGAACGATCCGTACCATAGTCTTTTTAAGTGCCCATTTGGCTGCAAAGATTGCCGGTATCCCTACCACCATACCGTAAAGTAGCGTTAGTCCTATATCAGCACCGTAGGTTTCCGCTATGGCAGTTGGCGCAGGATGAGGCGGTAAATATCCATGGGTGACTGATAGTGAAGCCAACATGGGCAGTGCTACATAGAGTAGTGGTAGTTTTGTTTTAGAGGCGATGGCTATGGCCAGTGGTACCAGGATCACGAATCCCACCAGATAAAACATGGGTATTCCTACAATGAACCCGGTAGCCATCAAAG
>JANQPK010000195.1 GCA_028289505.1 Cyclobacteriaceae bacterium | reverse complement strand
AATAGTATATACCTCAACTATGTGCCGCTGTAATTTTCCACATTTTTTCCACTGGATATTAACACATCGTATTAATCTTTGTAAATTTTAATAGTGGAGAAGAAGCAACTATTTCTTGATTCCTATTTCGACTTTGATGCCATTTTTCCGATGGAGTATTTCGAACTGTATCTTCGGGAAACAGCCAGCGGTTATTGGATCATTTATTATGCTAGTGACAGTCATGAAACCTCCTACGGTCCCTATGCAGAAGAGGAGCTTTTGGACCGATTGCAGTTAGCTCCCTTTTTTTTTGAAGAAATTGTCTTTGTTTATCACCTGATAGAAAGCAGTGATGTAGACTTGCATCAATTGGGTCTACGTTTACTCAAGAGCCTCATTTAGATTGTTCGCTTCTGATCAGACAACTGTTCGAAAGCGCACAACTCCACCCTGGCTGTAAAACAAAAATGTGTGGCTATGGTTTATTAGCTGTGATTTGAACTTCTGGCACGAGATTAGCAGAAGATCAGTTGAACCTAAAGGGAAAATGAATCTAATCGGCAAACATACTACCAAAACGATCATACTCTGGGTGGGTATCATTACCGCACTTTTGCTGATTGTAGGATCATTCTTTCAATTCAACTCACTAGGAATTTTCATCGAGAATAGCCCAGACCCGTTAAAACTGGAGCAGTGGTACGGGATAGTTTCCTTGGTGCAAGACACCATGGATTGGTTGAAGCTATAGCAGTTGAATCACTCCAACCCCTGTGAGTAAGTCATTCTAGAAAGTGTAAAGGAAAAAGAAGAACAGCAGTAACCACAGTGCGGTGAGGAAGTGCCAATATACGGTGACCAGTTCCAGTCTCAATTTATCAAAAGGATTAGTAACCATGATCAGAGCTTTCACTGGATCTCGTCGTACCTGATAACTCTTAACAAAAGCTAAAGCCAGCAGCAGCATGCCTCCGGCCAAATGTAACAGGTGAAGCCCGCTTAGTACGTAAAGGAAAGTACCAGAGGATGGTCCTGCGAAAAACACTCCACTTTCTTTCAATCCCAGCCAACCCAGGAACTGGCAACCAGTGAAGATAGCTCCCATCAACAGCACTAGGAAAATCATAAAGTTTAGCTGGCGCATATTATCTTCTTGGAATGCTTTTACCGCCATATTGAGGGCTATGCTGGATCCCAACAGAACAATAGTACCCAGTGTTATGATCTTCGGTAGCCGTATATTCAGCAATTGGGTATGATTGGTGATACTCACGCTGTAAGCGATGACCAAAAACATGAAAACCATCGCAATTCCCAAAATGCCTAAGAGCATAAGCATCTTGTAAGGATGCATCTTTTCAATCTGCTGAAAGCTGCTCTCCCGGTATTGAGCCTTAGTGTTTTTTCGTGGTTGCATTAAGTGTTTAGTGTACCAATTTCGATAAAATTTTTTCTAGTGGCGCTTATGCTTATTTCCAGAAGCATTTGCATTTACCGAAGTGGTAATCATAAATATAAGCAAAACAAAGTAATAATAGTGTCAATCACGCGACCGGATTTCATATTTTTTTACCTTTGTTGTCCCTAAAACTAGTTGGTTGGAAATTTCCTCTTTTTTAAAGAACTACGTCCAGGACAGTCTGGTTCAATCCTTGACCAAAAATCTTCAGCAGCTCGGACCTGCTTCCATAGCAGTCAGGGGCCTCAAAGGCAGTATGGATGCAGTGATTGCAGCAGCGGTTTCGGCTGGACTGGACTCAACCGCTCTTTATATCCTCAAGGACAGGGAGCAAGCCGCTTATTTTCAGAATGACCTTCAAAATCTGATTGGTGGTGAGGTGCTACTTTATCCTATCTCTTACAAAAAGCCTTACCACTATCAGGAAGTTGAGAATGCCAATGTGCTAATGCGGGCTGAGATTATGAACAGGATCCTACAAAAAAAAGGTGGACCGCTGCATATTGTTACTTATTCCGAGGCTTTGGCAGAGAAAGTAATCTCCAGGAAATCCTTGATTGCTACTACCATTAATCTTGAAGTAGGATCTATCATCGATCTCAATACCATCAATAATAAGCTGCAAGAATATGGCTTTGAAAGAACAGATTTTGTGTTTGAAGCAGGTCAGTTTTCTATTCGTGGTGGCATATTAGATATCTTTTCTTATGCAAAAGAGCTTCCGTATAGATTGGAGTTGTTGGGCTCCGAGATTGAAAGCATTCGTTCATTTGATCCAACCACACAATTGTCCGTAGACCAGATTGACCATGCCAGTATCATCCCCAACATTCAAACTACAATAACCCAAGAGTCCAGGCAATCTTTTTTTGACTTCTTAGCTGAAGACACTTGCGTTTGGGTCAAGGATTTATCAGATACTATAGAGGTTTGTCAGCATAGTTTTGAAAAAGCATCTGGGGTCTACTTTGATAAATTGGAAACCAGTGATGGAACCGGTGTTATATCAGAACCCTCATCGCTTTTCGAAACAGGGAAAACCATTGAGCAGCAAATCCTTCAGTTCAACTTGATTCAATTCGGAAATCGCATCTATGGCAAAGTAGCGGATAAACTGGCATTGGAGGCGGAACCGCAACCCTCTTTTCAGAAAAACTTCGACCTTATTGCAGAGCAGCTGGGCCACTATCATCACAAACAATATCGATGCGTTTTGGCTGCGGAAGCACCTGCTCAACTTGACCGACTCAGGTCGATTTTTGAAGAGCTAGACCCCAGCTTGGAGATAGCAGCATTACCCATTAGTTTGAAGGCTGGTTTTATCGATCACCAGTTGCGAATACTCTGTTTTACTGACCATCAGTTGTTTGACAGGTTTCATAAGTATAAGACCCGACCTCAGTTTACAAAATCCAAAGCGCTAACCCTTAAAGAATTGAGTACTCTTAATGTGGGTGACTTTGTAGTACATATTGACTACGGGATTGGGCGCTTCGCGGGTATGGAAAAGGTACGCGTTGGCGAAAAGGATCAGGAAGCACTTCGACTGGTCTATAAAGACGACGACCTGCTCTATGTGAGTGTTCATTCCTTGCATAAGATCTCAAAGTATAGCGGCAAAGAAGGAGTGGCTCCAGCTGTAAACAAGCTTGGCGGACAGGAGTGGGAAAACAAAAAGAAAAAGGCCAAAAAGAAGGTAAAAGAAGTTGCCAGAGACCTAATTGAGCTATACGCCAGAAGAAAATCCGCTCCTGGATTCGCGTTTGATTTAGATGGCTTCCTGCAGGCAGAGCTTGAGTCGTCTTTTCTTTACGAAGATACCCCAGACCAGGCAAAAGCCACCCAGGAGGTCAAAGACGATATGATGAAAGCCCATCCCATGGACCGGCTTATCTGCGGTGATGTCGGATTTGGCAAGACCGAAATAGCCATCAGAGCTGCATTCAAATGTGTGGTCAACGGTAAACAGGTGGCAATACTAGTTCCTACCACTATTTTAGCCATGCAGCATTACCGCACTTTTAGAGAAAGGCTGTCCGAGTTTCCGGTAGAGATAGAATACATCAATCGGTTTAAAACCAGCAGAGAAATCAAGGAAACCTTAAAGAGAACTGCCGCAGGTACCACCAATATCCTCATTGGTACCCACCGAATGGTAAGTAAGGACATCAAATTCAAGGATCTGGGACTGCTGATTATTGATGAAGAACAGAAGTTCGGGGTTAAAGTCAAAGAACGGCTGAAGGAACTCAAAGTAAATGTTGATACGCTGACACTAACCGCTACTCCTATTCCCAGAACCTTGCACTTTTCTCTCATGGGAGCTCGCGACCTGAGTATCATCTCCACACCGCCACCCAATCGGCAGCCCGTAACCACTGAAATGCATACTTTTAATGATATTGTTATCCGGGATGCTATCAGCTATGAACTCAGGCGAGGTGGGCAGGTATTCTTCGTACACAACCGGATATCAAATATCGAAGAAGTGGCCAGCATTGTGAGACGAATGGTACCAGAAGCCCGTATTGCCATTGCCCACGGTCAAATGGAAGGTTCAAAACTGGAAAAAATCATGGTGGATTTTATAGATGGCATTTATGATGTACTGGTTTCTACCAATATTATTGAATCCGGTTTGGATATTCCAAACGCCAATACCATTGTCATTAATCAGGCGCAAATGTTCGGTTTATCGGATCTTCATCAGCTGCGAGGCAGGGTTGGAAGATCCAATCGCAAAGCTTTCTGCTATTTGTTGACACCTCCTACCACGCAGTTAAGTTCCGACGCCCGC
>JANQPK010000156.1 GCA_028289505.1 Cyclobacteriaceae bacterium | reverse complement strand
GATCCAGAGCAGATAATGCCCACCGTAAGCATGCCCCAAGACTTCGATGAATTTTGGTCAACTGCAAAACAAGAACTATCTCAGATTCCGATTGATGCCAAATTAACACTTGAACCCGAGCTATCAACCCCTGATATCAATGTTTACCACATAAGTTTGCAGAACATCCAAACTTCCTGGCGGGGTAACAGTCGGTTTTATGGTATGTTATCAATGCCGAAGAAACCAGGTCAGTATCCTGCGATCCTGAATGTTCCAGGTGCAGGGGTCAGGAGCTATGGACGAGACGACAGGGCAGCCGAAGGGGTGATTGTTCTAAAAGTCGGAATCCATGGAATCCCAGTCAATTTGCCGGATGAAGTTTATCAGTCACTTGGTTCCGGAGCACTGGGAGGCTATCAAAACTTTAATCTGGACGATCCCAATCTATATTACTACAAAAGGGTCTACCTGGGTTGCGTGAGGGCTATTGATTTCATTTTCTCTTTGCCTGAGTTTGATGGAGAAACCTTAGCAGTTACCGGGGGCAGCCAGGGAGGGGCGTTATCCATTATCACTGCCGGACTGGATGATCGTGTTAAGTACCTGGCAGCTTACTACCCAGCGCTAAGCGATGTGACTGGATACCTACAAGGTAGGGCGGGGGGTTGGCCGCATATGTTTTCCAATTATAATCAAAAGAAACATCCCGATTGGATTAAAACCATAGGCTACTATGACGTGGTCAATTTTGCAAAGAAATTAACCGTGCCAGGATGGTACTCCTGGGGCTTTAACGATCATGTTTGTCCACCCACTTCCATGTATGCAGCATACAATTCCATTTCGGCTGCTAAGGAACTACATCTGTACTTGGAGACTGAGCATTGGACCTTTCCTGAGCAGAGACAACAGGGAGATCAGTGGTTGTATCAACAGCTTGGGGTTGAGGAATAGCCCGCTGATACTATAGCACAAGTCCTTTCCCTAAAAAAAATCCAAAAAAATCGTATAAAAACAAAACAATTGCACTGAGTTACTACTTATTTGTTTAATTACTAATTAAATTTGTTAAACAAATAATTCTGTCAACTTTGAAAAGTACTCTAATATTGCGTAAATCTATAGATCCGATAGGCGTTGTCATAGGCTCTTTGCTGATCGCCGGTTGGTTTATAAGTTTATACTTTTTATTGAGATGGGAAGTCAATTTTGGTAATCCTCTAACCTATCTCGCAATTTTACTTCAAACACATTTATATACAGGATTGTTTATTACCTCGCATGATGCTATGCACGGTACGGTATCCAAACAGAAAGCCGTGAATACTTTTTTCGGCCGAGTTACCGCATTGTTATTTGCCTTTAATTTTTACGATAGCCTGCTTCACAAGCACCATATGCATCACCGGTTTGTTACTTCTGATTACGACCCAGACTATCATGAATCGGGAAGCTTTTGGAACTGGTATTGGAGCTTTCTGAAAGGATATATCACCATCAAGCAATTGGTACTAATCTCTATTGCCCTGCAACTACTACACCTATTATTCCCCATGGAGAACCTGTTACTCTTTTGGGTATTACCTAGTGTCTTATCGACTTCTCAGTTATTCTATTTCGGAACTTATCTTCCACATAAAGAAGGCGAACATCGTGATAACAAGCATAATTCAGGAACTTTAAAGAAGAATCATATTTATGCCTTTTTAAGTTGCTATTTTTTCGGTTATCACTATGAGCATCATGACGCACCTGGAGTTCCATGGTGGAGGTTATGGCAGATGAAGTAATTCAACAACCACCATTTATTGATAGTGTGGTTATCCTCACTAAATAGATCCCCAATGGTGACCTCTTGCTAAGGGTTCACCACCATGTTGAATCGTTCCCCTTTGGACATAGGTTGCCGATCATTGTAAACTGTCCTTTTTGAATATAATGGGACATTTACGAATCCACCGCATTGTCGAGATCTTAGCACTGAAGATGCTAATTGATCACAGAGATTTTTGACCATAGTCCACTGATTTAGGTGTGCTTTTAACTTAGGTAAAAATGGTTGATAAGTGAAAATCTCCCCCACATCCAGTATTTTCGTAATTGATCTAGTTCACAACTTTGCTAACTTATTTGATGAAACCGGTTACTGCTGCGATTCTCATTATCCTATTCTGCAGTAAGCTCTATTCTCAAGCAGCTATGGATCAGAAAGTACCTGCACCGGAAAAGATATACCTACAATTAAATAGTACGGTATTCACCAAGGATAACTCCATTTGGTTTAAAGCAATAGTTGTTGATTCAAAAGATCACCAACCCACTGACCTTAGTGGAGTACTTTATGTTGAATTGATTAACCCGTTCGAACAGTTATTAGAGCAGAAATTAATCAAATTAGAAGATGGCATTGGTGATGGGTTTTTCTCATTAAATGAATCATATCCTACCGGCACTTATCTGATTAGGGCGTATACAGCTTGGAGTAGAAATTTTGGCATTGATTTTTACTTTAAGCAATACATCAAGGTATTTCCCTCATCATCAGATAGCTTAGTGAATCCACTGCAGAATATAAAGATAGTAGAACAGCTTGATGGCACACATAAAATCTCAGCTACCATTGATCCTTATGTTTTGGATAGTTTACACCAAAAAGAAGTCAAACTATATATTTCTCAATCTGACTGGATTGATTCACTTTTAGTGAAGCGGAATCGGGATGAGCAGTACATTATGGAGTATTCAGCCTCCAGCAAAACCCAGTTTGTTAATTTACGTGTCAAAACCAACAACCAATCGCAGTACACTAAAACACTGGTATTGGACCAGGGTAATCTGGACCTGCAATTTTTCCCGGAGGGTGGGAGCTTAATACCTGGGGTTGCCTGTAAAGTCGGGTTTAAAGCTTTGGACTTCACCGGTAAAGGCCAGCAGGTGAAAGGAGAGATCTTCAATAAACATGGAAAAGTAGTAGCGGGTTTTAACAGTAACAAGCTGGGAATGGGAAGTTTCGTTCTTTACCGAGTTGATGAAAGTGATATTTATACCGCCAGGCTTATCTCAATTGAAGGGCAAGAATCTATAGTAAAAGAGTATGAATTGCCGCAAGTGGCGAAGCAGGGCAGCACACTATCCGTAGCAAAGTTCAACCGTAATCTTTATGTTGATGTACACTCAAGTGGGGTCCCAGATGATAGCATATCCGTTATAGTTTCCTGCCGCAAAGTTGTTTATTTTCAGGCAAAAGGAAGATTGAACCAAGGGAAGCTTTCATTCACCCTATCCGAAAACCAGCTTCCCGAAGGAGTAATCGTATTTGCCTTGACCAATGGATCCGGACAGCCATTATCTGCCAGAATGTTCTACAATGAAAGACTGGATTCCAGGATTAATATTGGGATAACCACAGACAAGCCCAGTTACAAGCAACGTGAAAAGACCGTACTAAATATTCAACTGAAGGATTCTACCAACTATGATATCAGTACCAATGTATCGGTTCTGGCGCTGGATTATAGCGAAATGGGCGAAATTCAAAAATCGCGCCAGAATATTTTGTCATTTTTGCTTTTGGATTCTGATCTGAAAGGTGCAATAGAGAGTCCTGGGTACTACTTCAATTCTAAATTTGATCATTACCAAAGAACAAAGGACTTAGACGCATTAATGCTAACTCAAGGCTGGTCAAGATATAACTACACCCACTATCCAAATGAATGGCCTTTCCACCCAGAAGCAAAACTAAAAGTATCCGGGGCAGTTACTGGATTGCACAGCAAAAAAGCTAAGACCGCTGAACTCACTATGATGACCTTTGGTAAGGTACCATTTGCACAAACTCAGGTGACTGACAGCTTAGGCAGATTTAGTTTTGATATAGATGATGAATTCGGACAACGCATTGACATAGTAATTCAAAGCACCAACAAATCAGGTAAAAAAAAGGATTACACCATTGACTTGGATAAGCATGAACCCCCGGCTATTATTTATGACCATCTGAAATCAGTTGAAAAAATTGATTCTGCGGTTCTTTATCTGGTACAGAATAATGTTAAACGCAAAAGTATTGAAGAAGCATTTCGGTTATCGAATGACATTCTCCTGGAAGAAATCACTATTGAAGACTATCAGCTTACTCCAGAAAGGGAGGAAATGACCAAGATTTACGGAAAGCCAGATGAGGTAATTAGTGGGCAGTCTATCACAGCTGCAGAGGAAAAATGGTCTTGGGGTTTGTACAGCGTGCTGTTATTTAACTTTCCTGATAAAATTAGAATTACTGATACTCGCGGTTTCCTGTATGCGCATTGTATGAATCCTGAGGTAACCTTGGTGGTAATTGACGGCATACCAGTATTACCCGAAAATTACCCTTTCATTCCGGTGATTCCACCAAGTGCGGTTAAATCGTTTGAGATTATTGAATACGCAAGGGGTTTTCCTAAATTATACATGCAATTGTTTCCAAGTGTTTCGCCATTGGAAGTGCCCAGGCTTGGAAACGTTATTGCCATTTATACTCATACTGGTAAGGGTTTACAGGGAGTATCACCTAGTATCGGTTTGGAAAAACGAACTATACCTGTATTTGCAGTTTCACGAGAGTACTACACTCCTAAATATGAAAGACTCACCAATGAAGATTGGATCAAACCAGATTTGCGGGCAATTTTACACTGGGAGCCCTCCGTATTACTGGATAGCGTAGGTAGTGCATCTACTACTTTCTACAATTCTGATAATATTGGAAAAGTGCAAGTGGTAGTAGAATCAATTAATGCCGCAGGTGAAATCGGATATGATTTGTTCTATTATCAGGTGGAGAGGCGGTAAAGTTTTAGCAAAGAAATCACTGTTCCCAAGGGAAATCCAGAGTGGGCTGGTTGATATACCGGTCCATTTCAATTTCTACTTCGGTACCTGCCCCGGGTTCCAATCTGATGGTGAAATACCGATTACCGATGGCCACTTGGTAGCCAGCCATGGTAATGGATAAAATTTGGTGTTCCCCATAGGCTCCCCCCTGGACCACTACCACTCGGGGCTCTAGTGAATTAAGATTTACCAGATTAATTTTGGCTGATTTATCGGTCATTTGGTTCACCAGTACCGCTACTCCCTGCGGCACTCCAGAGCGACGGTTAACCGGGTCAAAATATCGAAATCGGGTATGAAAGGGAGGGGAACGACGTGCATGATCGGGCTCGTAAAAACCACCACCCATCAACCGGATAAGTGAGGTTATACTGGCCGGGTTGATCTGCATGGGGTCATCCACTAGTCTCATATCAGGTGAGGTGTGATCTTCCCTAAGCAGTTGTATGCGCTTTCTGACATCCACCAAATCCGCGCGCATAGCAGCAACTGCGTATTCTGGACGTTTTCCCTCCAGATACTCCAGCCAAGGGTTAGATTCAATACTTTGGCGATCTTGAGAACTCATGGATAAATAATAGATCTGAAGCATGTTTTCATGCTCTCCACGATAAGGTCTGAAGCCGTACCAGTCATCCTGATCGGTATATCCTTCTTTGCTCCATTCTGGATTACCGTACATTTGTGGTGTATGGTATTGGCCATCGATCATTTTACCGGCTTGGTAAATCATATCATGCTGTTTCCTCCAGGCATCAAGGTATTTTTCATTGCCTGTCAGTAAATAGGCATTCATGAAACCAACGAATCCCCAGCGGGTACGTGGTCTGTTAGAAAGCCCTTGAGCTGGAGGACTTTGTTGCTCCACCGTAAAACTCCACCCATAGGCTCCACCATACCACTTTCCAAGGGCTGCTCCTCCGATGGTACCATCCAACCCGATATTACTGGGGATTACCCAATTATTAGCCTTCATTCTCTCATACCAGGCATCCACATATTCTAGTATCCAAGTACGATACTTAGTTTCTCCAGTAAGCATGTAGGCATTTAATGCCAAAGTAGTTGACATCAAATTCAGGGGTACATCTCCCTGGGTGTCGTGATAATCTTTAAAATGAAAAAGGAACTCCTCATAGTTCTCCTCCCCATGTCCTGCAGCATATCGGTTCCTGACTTCGGAAGGATCGCCTGTCCAATCGACACTAGTAGTCTTGCGCATTAAAGGTCCGCGACTGCCATTGTACATGCTGCGAATAATCTTATGAACTGGGTCGTAGTTCAACGCACCGGGATCTTCATCCATGTAGAATCCAGCGAAACGTTTCACTCTATGCCTGAACTTATCATCGTAGGGGTCTCCTAAACCCATCATGTTAAAAACCATCAAGCCCTCTGAGATGTGCATCCAATCAGCTCTGGTGGGAAACTCCTTATAATACATGCCGTCAACCGCATAAGGCACATGGGTGGACCTCCCTGTAACGGTTTTGGGGGGTATGGACATTTGCCGTACATGACCCTCGTACACCTTCTTGTACATGGTCATGAGTTTGTCAGACCCGCCCAACGCGTGAAGCTGGGGCCAGCGGTTGATGTTCTCTATGGCATCGTCCGGGCCGTCATTAGCTCCCCATCTAAGGTCAGTCAGCAAGTAGCCGTCTTGATCGAAGTAATGCTCATAGTACAAACCACAAGCATCTGATGCTGAACGCAATAGTTCCCTTTGTAGCAGCGCCCATTCGGGTGTATTGTGTTGCTCTGTAATAATAAGCTCCGGGTCAAAGAATGACGAGGGACCATATTGGCCCCAATGTGTTGATACTTTCGGAGCATCTACCCGAAGGTCTGGTGGTTGGGCTTGTAATCCCAATAAGGTGGTTAACCAGACGCCGAAAAACAAATATGGTTTGAAACATTCACCCATTTTCATTTCAATCTGTTTCAAATCGATAATCCGGAATAAACTCGGTGGGATAATATTGTCTCATTCGGGTGTTGCCCAATACCAACCAAAGGATATCCCTTGCAGTAGCCCGGTTAACCTTAGCATCCTTGGCCAGTTTATTGATATCTGGATAAGTACCGGCATCAACCAGTGGCATTATCTGTGCCAGCAGTTGTTCTATAACGGGGATTGGGGTAGGGGTTAGCTTTATATCTATAATCTCCCTGCCATTTACAGGTATTTCCACACGATTATGCCCGATATACAGAAATGTTAGGGTATCGTTAGCAGAGGAGACCTCTATGGAGTAATTGCCCGAGTGATCGGTTTTGGCAACCTTACCGGTTACTTTTGATCTGATGTTTACTGCGGCTTTAGGTGGAATCCACTGGTCATCTTTAGTAAGCGATATATCATTTAAACAGGGTGTTTGCTGAAAACAATCACTCATTGTGGGGTTGTACAACACTTTTCCACTAACCGTCAAGGACTGACTTTTTCCCTCAATCGTCATCAGGGTGCATAGCAGGCACCAAATTCCTATTACCGGTTTCTCCAGCATGAATTCTTTTTTAAAAACAATATATGTATTTTAATTGAACTCAATAAAGTCACAATGCTACTTGATCACTTGCAAGGAGATTACCGCTTTCTCAAGGGTATAGGCCCTTATTCGTGTGGGGTGGTGGCCATGCCTGGTTTTGAGATTGTGCATAGCAGATTGATGCAACCGGTTCCATTACATCTGGGGTACCAACAAATGGCAAAACGTCTTGAGCATCAAGGAAGGTCAATAAAAGCACTTTGCGCCATGCAATTACGCATTCCAGCCCCTTTGAGCTTTGAAGGCTTTGCTGATTTTAACCAAGAGTACCGACAGAGGTTGATTGAGTTGGACTTGTTATTGGATGGTATCAATCCTCTGGCCAGGACCAATATCGCGCTACCCACATTAGGCATTCAGGAGCCCATGCTGCATGCCTTTTCCTACACTATACCTTCTGATTTAAACACACCAACCTTCATTATTGCCGGAGCTGGAGATTTAAAGGATCAGACGGATCTTTCGCCTGATGCCATAGTAAGACCTGCAGAAACCAGTGAAGATGCCCTACGAGAAAAAGCTACGGTAGTGATGGCGGTAATGCAAGAACGTTTGAGCGGACTTCAGGTCAATTGGGCTTTGGCTACCTGTGTTGATGTATATACTACACAAGTGAGATTCTCATACCTGTCAGATATTGTGCTTATGCCCATTGGAAAAGCCAGCTGGCATGGTATCAACTGGCACTACGGAGTGCCCCCCATTCGAGGTTTAGACTTTGAAATGGATGTTCGAGGTGTCAGGAAAGAAGTGTGGATATAGTATCTAATCCGTCAAATAATATTCGATGGTTGACACCACTCTGACCTTTTTTATATGTGGGTTATTCGCATCCCTTACACCAATACTGAATTGACCTTGAGAAGCGCGTTTGATTTTCCCTAACCTGCTCTGAGAGTCTTCAGCAAACTTCAAGGCTACTTCTCTGGCTTTAGTAGTGGCTTCTTCAATCATTTCTGGCTTGATCTCGTTCAAGCGGGTGAAGAGATACTGAGTGGAAGCCCGATAATCTGCCCCGGAGAATACGATCCCTTCTTTGCCCAGAGTGGAAAGAGAGTTCATCACCTGTCTGGTAGCCTCAAAATTACCGGAATACACGGTTACTGTTTGTGAAGCTACATAGCGAAATTGGGTGTTACCCGTATTGCCGTAGCTCTGTGCGGACTTATCAGTAATTGAAGGTACAGTGGTGCTGATCTCATCCTGCTTTAAACCCATTTCAATTAAAAACTCCTTTATGATGACTGATTGTTGCTCCAGCGAATGGTACAGGGAGGTAAGGTCATTATCTGCAACCGTAAATTGAATAGGCCAGATCACAATATCAGCCATGTATTCTTTTTCTGACAGGCCTTTGACCGTCACACTGCGATCGAACATTTTGAATTTTTGGGTAGCACTGGATATGAAGAACCCCAGCACCGTGAGCCCCAGGAAAATGCATACACCCAGGATAATGATCTCTATTTTATTATTGTTCTGCATCTGATTTTTTCTTGATTAACGCTAAATCAGAGGTATCAATATTTACAAAACCATATTTAACTAAATTTAACATAATGGGAAGAGGCTAAATACCATCACTGGCGATCATGGTAAATGGATGCTCAATTAGGCTGTCTAAAACAGGATGTTGACCGTTATATTTCGTAGCTTAAATGATTGTTAATAACGAATAAGTAATGCAAAAACAGGGGATAATACTGATCTTAATTACAAGCCTGACGTTCGCCGCTTACCCGGTTTTTGGTCAGGAGTCATTTGCCATCAAGCGCGGAACCAATGTCAGTCATTGGTTGTCACAGAGTTCCAAGAGAGGTGCAGCCAGAGATGCTTACTTCACACAATCTGATGTGGCGTTTATTGCCGACCAGGGCTTCGACCATATTCGGATTCCTATCGATGAAGAGCAGATGTGGGACATGGAAGGAAATCAAGAGCTTAGAGCATTTGAATTACTTCACAATGCATTGCAATGGTGTCATGAATATGGGCTCAAAGCTATTGTGGATTTACATATACTGCGATCCCACCATTTTAACCGGGGCGACAAGCCGCTTTGGACAGATCCCAAGGAACAAGATCGTTTCTTTCAGTGCTGGAGTGAACTCTCAGACCATTTGTCGAAATATCCTGTAGATGAAGTAGCTTATGAATTGATGAATGAACCTGTTGCCGATGATCCTGATGATTGGAATAAGTTAGTGGCAAAATGCTATGAGGTGGTTCGAACACAGGAGCCTAATCGAAAGATTATTATCGGTTCTAATATGTGGCAATCGGTGCACACTTTTGAATCGTTACGACTACCAAAGGAAGACCCAAATATTATTGTGAGTTTTCATTTCTATCTGCCCTTTCCGGTTACTCATTACCAGGCCAGTTGGACACCAATTGCAGCATACCAAGGACCTGTAGATTACCCGGGCCAGCTAATGCCAAAGGATGCGGTAGACCAATTAGATGAACCCTTGCGTTCGGTGCTAGAGGAAATGAATGGAGTTTTTACCAGAGACAGCCTGGAGGCATGGATCTTAAAACCAATAGCGTTTGCCAAGCAACGTGGTTTGCAAGTTTACTGCGGTGAGTGGGGTTCTTATCCCACTATCGACCAATCAGTACGTCTACGTTGGTATGGCGATGTCAGGAGTATTCTGGAAAAGCATGACGTTGCCTGGACCACCTGGGACTATAAGGGTGGGTTTGGCATAAGAGATGGTAAAACAGGCAAGGCGTATACCGATCTTATTGGAGTGCTAACTGAATAGGTGCTACAATTTATGTAGCCCACTCATAACTCGTAACCCATAACTAAAACCTACCCCTCAACAATCTCTATGCTCTCAATGGCATCTCCCTGCTG
This sequence comes from Cyclobacteriaceae bacterium, assembly GCA_028289505.1. Taxonomy (GTDB): domain Bacteria; phylum Bacteroidota; class Bacteroidia; order Cytophagales; family Cyclobacteriaceae; genus SZUA-3. Next base: position 1,188 of record JANQPK010000156.1, on the reverse strand, counting down.
AATATCGTCTACCACTTCAACTCCTTTTATTACTTTACCGAACACCGTGTGATTGCGATCCAGGTGGCTGGTGTTGTTACGGCTATGGCAAATAAAGAATTGACTGCCTCCAGTATTTCTACCGGCATGCGCCATGGATAACACCCCGCGATCATGATATTGATTATCTCCATCCAATTCACAGTCTATATAGTAACCCGGTCCCCCTGCACCAGTTCCTTTAGGGCAGCCTCCCTGAATTACGAAATCAGGAATTACCCGGTGCCAGGTAAGACCATCATAAAACCCTTCTTTTGATAGTTTCTTAAAATTGGCCACTGTATTAGGTGCGTCTCCGTTAAAAAACTCAACTTCCATAGTGCCCCTGTTGGTGGTTATAATTGCTTTTTCCATTTGATTTATTTGTTTCCCGCAAAACTAGTAAAAGATCTAAGATCTAAGACCTAAGATCTAAGATCTTTTGTTGATAGTGGCACAACGCGAAACCCGTAACCCGGCAACCCGCAACATAGGGTCCATACCCACATACCCCATAAAAGTTATGACGGTTACGCAAAGTATTTTTATCTTAAATCACCGTGATAAAAAATCTATCTCGAAGAAACTTTGAGTCAAATGGACAGATGTATGGTCTGCATAACTGGGTAGGGGGTCTGGTGCCAGGAGTCCCCTGTGGTCATATGTGTGAGCTCAACCAGATCTTCTTTAACCCTCTGAGATGGGAGATCTATAAGGAACCTTACCCTATTGAAAACGGAGTACTAACCATTCCGAAGAAATGGGAATCAGGCAATTTTTATAGGAATAACCCGGTATTTGAAGCATTGGACCTGCCATTTGGTGGAGCTAGCTATGATCTCTGGTCTCTAATAAGTTAACTGCTGTTTTATATGAAGTATTTTCCTTTTTTCTTGTGCCTTGTACTAACCGATCTAAATGCACAGCAAGCGGCAATTGCGCAGAATCAGGTGGTGGAGCTGCAATTTGAATCTACCAAATCCTACGATAATCCCTTTCAACAGATAGCGCTGAAAGTAACATTTGAGAATGAAGCTGGTGAAACCCTGGAAGTTCCGGCTTTTTGGGCTGGTGACAATATCTGGAAGGTACGCTTTAGCAGCCCTGAAGCCGGGCATTACCGTTATCGAAGTAGTTGTTCTGATCGCAAGAATAAAGGATTACACAAAC
>JANQPK010000153.1 GCA_028289505.1 Cyclobacteriaceae bacterium | reverse complement strand
TGATCCATGAATTCATAAGGGCAGTTACCCAGATCGAAACCATCCACCTTCTGTCCACCTCGCTCTCCAGCGGTTATAAACCCATGATCCTTCAGAATTCTGCAATCAGCCAATGTTGGTACCGGGGTGATTGAGGCGACATCGTAGGCAAAGGCAGTCACCATGCTGCTGGTGGCCCTCAGAATATCCACCACCACTACTATGCTATCTTCAATATGGTAAAGCGGTAAGGATTGCGGTGAGAAACAGGTGACGATGTTTTTCATACCATGGGTAGTTTTTTGATAGTGGCCTTTACAGGCTTTTTCCTGATCTCAATAAAAATATTATTTTCTGGTTTTGCATGTTCCATGGTGAGATATCCCAATCCAATACCATTATTTAAACAGGGAGATTGACTTCCAGAAGTCACTACTCCAATTTGATGGCCCTCAGCATCCAAAATTCTATAATCCTTTCGGGGAATACCTTTTTCATCCATAGTGAATCCACAAAGCTTTTTGGTTATGCCGTGTTCCTTTTGTTTTCTCAGCACATCAGATCCAATAAAATCCTTATGCAGTTTAGTAATCCAACCAAGCCCTGCTTCCAATGGGCTGGTTTCATGGTCAATATCATTTCCATAAAGACAATAACCTTTTTCCAAACGCAGGGTGTCGCGAGCTCCTAAACCAATTGGTTTGAGCCCAAATCGACTTCCGGATTCCATGATCTCATTCCACACTTTTGAAGCTTGTGCTGCCGGAATATATAGTTCGAATCCGCCAGAACCTGTATATCCAGTGGCGGATATGATTACTTCTGGAGTTTCTGCGAAGGTACCTATGCTAAATGTGTAATACTTTTGGGCGCTTAGATCTACCTTCGTAAGATCCTGTAGGGCTGCTGCTGCCAGTGGTCCTTGTACCGCCAATAAACAAATATGATCGGAAATATTATCAAGGCTTACATCCAGTGTCTGTTTATGTTGATTGAGCCAGTCCCAGTCCTTCTCAATATTGGAAGCATTGACAACCACCAAATACTGATCATGTTCTATACGGTAAATTAAAAGGTCGTCGATGATGCCACCATTGGCGTTGACCAGGCAGGAATACTGTGCCTGCCCATCAACAAGTTTACTGGCATCATTGCTGGTGCATTTTTGAATCAGATTCAGGGCTTGGGGTCCATTAATCAGGAATTCCCCCATGTGAGAAACATCAAAAAGCCCAACCTGCTCCCGGACCGTCAGATGCTCCTCTACCAGTGAGCTGTATCGTATGGGCATCTCATATCCGGCAAACTCCACCATACGGGCTCCAAGTTTGCGGTGTGTTTCTGCCAGGGGTACTTGTTTTATTGCCATTTCTTGATCTTACGTTTAAGGTAAATTTTTGTGTTGAAAGTATATCCATTCAGCTTCTTTCAAATAAATCCAATTGTGCCGGAAGTAGCTGAAATGATTTCCGATGAAAAGGAGTAATGCCATGCTTGCGGATGGCGGAACGATGTGCTGGGGTGGGGTACCCCACATTGGTATGCCAATGGTACTCCGGGTGATCTTGGCTAAGCGTTTCCATCAACTGATCGCGGTGGGTTTTAGCCAAAATTGAAGCCGCGGCAATAGAAAAGAATTTACTGTCTCCTTTAACGATACACTTATGAGGAATTTCGGGATAAGCTTTAAATCTGTTTCCGTCAATTAACAGATATTCAGGTTTTTGGGTTAATTGATCAATAGCGCGATGCATGGCTAAGTAGGAGGCGTTTAGTATGTTAATCTCATCAATTTCAAGATGGGTGGCAATTCCAATAGACCATGCTAAAGCTTGAGTTTCCACCTCTTCTCGCAGCTCTGTGCGCTGTTTTTTGCTTAGTTTCTTGGAATCAGTAAGGATCTTATGGCGGTAGTTTTTGGGAAGGATTACCGCAGCAGCCACCACTGGACCTGCCAGACAACCCCGGCCAGCTTCGTCACAGCCAGCCTCAATTTTACGCTTGTAAAACTGTGATTTAAGCATTCTATCTAACTACTAAGATAAACAGAAGTGATGGTGAAAGAAAAGTAGATAAGAGCAAAATAAATTCAAAGTAGCCCATTATGTTTGTGCCTATGAAAGCAACACCTAATCCCTGGCAAACCATTAGTTCAAGGGTAGTCTATGAGAACCCTTGGATTGAGGTAAAAGAAGACCAGATAATTAATCCGGCTGGAAACTCAGGGATCTATGGAAAAGTGGGTTTCAAGAACCTGGCTGTTGCCATTATTCCCTTAGACCCGCATGGTTATACTTGGATTGTGGGGCAACATCGATACACCCTGGATTTATATAGCTGGGAACTGCCAATGGGTGGTGTGCCTTTCCATGAGGATCCTTTGATAGGAGCACAGCGAGAATTACAAGAAGAAACTGGGATTACCGCTCTAAAATGGACCACCTTACTTGAAATGCACCCATCAAATAGTGTAACAGATGAGTATGCCATAACCTACATTGCAGAAGAGCTTACCCTTGGTACACCTCAGTTCGATGAAACCGAAGACCTTCAGATTAAAAAGATCGCCTTCGCAGAGCTGGTAGAACTGGTAATGGCTGGAGGTATTACAGACGGACTCAGTGTGGCCAGTGTTCTTAAAGCCGCCAGGGTACTGGGGATGTGATACTTTCTGGTCAATACAAACAGCACTATCGGAAAAACTTTGTGCTGGCATATCCAGTGATGCTGAGCCAATTGGGACAAGTACTGGTGGGCGTGGCAGATAGTCTCATGGTAGGACGACTGGGGGCAGAGCCCTTAGCTGCAGCTTCTTTGGCCAACGTAATCTTCCACGTAATTATGGTGTTTGGTCTGGGAGTCTCCCTGGCGGTCACGCCATTGGTAGCAGCTGCAGATGGTGAGCAAGATTCCGGAAAGATCCAAAGCATTTTCAGTAACGGTCTCTTGGTCAATATATTACTTGGTATATTATTGGTTTTGAGTGTAGTGATATGCACTCCTGTGCTATATCAACTGGACCAGCCAACAGAGGTGGTGAGGCTGGCAATTCCGTACCTGCAGATCATCACCGTGGCCTTGGTACCCTACATGATATTTCAGTCATTCAGACAGTTTGCAGAAGGCATGGGTAATACTCGCCAGGCCATGTATGTGACCTTAACGGGGAACGGCCTGAACATCATCTTGAACTATCTGCTCATCTACGGTAAACTTGGCCTTCCCGAGTTGGGATTGAATGGCGCAGGCTGGGCCACCCTGATTGCAAGGACTACTATGGCGATATTAATGGGTCTTTATGTTTATCGAGCACCTAAATTCAGATCCTTCAGATCGGCATTTAAGATGCGTGGGATCTCCAAGACCGTGATACGTAGAATTTTAAAAGTTGGAGTTCCTGCCGGCCTTCAGTTCGTTTTTGAAGTTGGTGCATTTGGGTTTGCAGCAATTATGATGGGTTGGTTGGGCACTTTGAAGTTAGCTGCACATCAGATTGCCATTAGCTTGGCCTCAATAAGTTATATGATGGCCACAGGTATGGCATCCGCCGCTACCATCAGAGTAGGTAATCAGTTGGGAAGAAAGAACCTGGTAAACCTGAGGATTGCAGGTCATACCAGTTTTATTATGGTTGCGTTATTTATGGGGTTTGCTGCTATGATATTTCTCACCTTTAAGCACTTCCTGCCTACATTGTATATTTCAGACCTTCAAGTAATTGACATTGCCAGCCAGTTACTGGTAGTGGCAGCATTTTTCCAAATTTCAGACGGAGTGCAGGTGGTAGCCATGGGAGCGCTGAGGGGAATAGAAGACGTCAAGATCCCCACTGTTATAGCGATAACTGCATACTGGGTACTGGGCCTGCCGGTTGGATACTTTTTGGCATTTCCTCTTGGAATGGGGGCAAATGGTATTTGGTACGGGTTGCTGATTGGTTTGTCCGTTGCGGCCATATTACTTGCTTATCGTTTCAGCCATCTGACAAAAAATATGCTGGAATAGTATATATTTAGCCATATGAAAGGGCTGATTCGTTGGTTGTACTCCAGATATTGCCTAACGGTTTTTGCACTTATCTTTCTATTATTTTTCCCACTATTCTGGCTTACTATACAGTTCGAAGGAGGGCGAGGGTTTGCGCTCCGCTTAAATCATTGGTGGGCGATCTGGTTCTGGAGACTTTCATTTATACCGGTAAAACAAATCTACAATGCCCCGTTAGACCCTTCCAAACAATATGTGTTCTGCGCCAATCACAGTTCGTTTCTGGATATCCCATTAATCGGCCTGTATCGCAATCCATTTGTCTTTGTGGGAAAGAGTTCGCTTTCAAAGGTCCCATTGTTTGGTTACGTGTTTGCCAAGGTCCATATAACAGTCGACCGATCCAGTATTAAAAGTAAATATGCAACCTTGCAGCGAGCCGCTTCGGTCATCGATCAGGGAATAAGTTTGGTGATGTTTCCGGAAGGGGGTACGGAGAAAGAACCTCCTAAGTTAGAACCATTTAAGGACGGTGCTTTCCGACTTGCTATTGAGAAACAAATACCCATAGTTCCTGTTACTATTCCCTACAATTGGATAATTTTACCCAGCCATCAAGGTCTCATGGTGAACCGCAGGAAATCTATTGCCATATATCACAAACCACTTCCTACCGAAGGATTATCATTGCAGGACCTGGAATCCTTAAAAGGTCAGGTGACCCGAATCATTAAATCAGAATTATTGAAGCATCATCCATATGGAAATCAATCGGGAGACGTTACTTAAGTTGGCGCACTTGGCGCGTTTAAATTTTTCCAGTGAATCCGAACAGGAAATGTTAAAGGGGCTGAATGACATGATCAGGTGGGTTGAGAAACTCCATGAAGTGGATACGGAGGGAGTCGAACCCCTGACCAATATGTCTCAGGAGGTCAATTCATGGAGGGAGGATTCCGTCAAAACTGATATGAACAGAGCACAAGCATTAAAGAACGCACCTAAACAGGACGGCGAATTTATTAAGGTTCCTAAGGTTCTGAAATAACGTAAATGAGTAGACTCACGTTCTGGAATGCCTGGCCCAACGACCGGAGAAACCTTTACCGTATTCTGCTGATTCTACTGGGGTTGGCAATTTTGTATTATCTGGTGACCAGCTTCTGGAGTTCCAAGTTGGTTATACAGTGGGAAACCATTAGTAAAATAAGCCCCATACCACTTATTATTGACTCATGGAAATTGGCCACTGTCCCCTTGGAGATATCCGTTGACCAATACTTGATCACACAAATATTTCAAGGAAGTGATTTAGAGCTGTCTACATGGCCTGCCATAGTATTGTTATTAGTAATGGGGCTTAGCCTAGTTATAGCTTTATCTCTTGCTGTAGACCTTAGTAGATTCTGGTTCCTGGTAAGTCAGGTCACATTCATATTTATTATGGTAGGCTTCAAGTTGGAGCAGCTGCTGTTGTTTGATCGCACTGACAAGGTTGCCCTTATTCTGGCATTTTTGCTTTATCTGCCTGCAAGCTATTATTTTCATGCTATTGGGAAAGACACCAACCTAAGGATAAGACTGCTAACCTTTCTGGGATTAACCGTTATTTATGGAGTGGTAGTTTTTTTTTATAGTGGTGTATCCCACCCCTATCTTTACATGGTAAATTATGGGATTGCCATACCCATCGCACTCACAGTGATATTTATTCTGCTCACCGGGCATGAGATTATCTATGGTTTTTTAGTGCTGATCACAAGAAACAATACCTCGGAAAGCAGCAATAGCTTTATACATTTCTTGGCAATTTCCTTGATCTTTTTAGTGAATGTTCTACTGCTTTATCTTAAGAATAGCCGCCGCATAGACTGGGATTTCTACTACCTCGATGCCTTTTGGATACTGATAGCTGCTAGTTTAATTGGAATCTGGAGTTTGAAGGAACGGGCCGAATTATTCAAAAGTATTATACCCGCAGAGCCACATGCACTGGTGGGGTATCTGATGCTAGCTGTAGTCAGTTTTACTACCATTGGGTATTTTTTTGCCACCGCAAATGATCCCGCCATAGAAGCCCTGGAAGATGCAGTAGTGTTCAGTCAACTGTGTATCGGATTTATATTTCTGGTGTACATCCTGTTTAATTTTAGAGGAGTGCTATTGGAAAATCTGAAGGTGTATAAAGTGGTTTATAAGCCCAAAAAGATGCCGTTTTTTTCAATGCGACTAGCAGGGTTTATTGGCGTATTGGGGTTGTTTCTAATTTCAAATCAATATCCTTTGGATCAGGCTATTACCGCGTACTACAACGGGATAGGTGATTTGCACAGGATTGATCAACAACCCATGTTGGCAAAAGAGTACTACAAATTAGCGTCACTTTACGCCAAGACCAATCACCGATCCAATTACGCCATAGCGGCTATGGAAATGCAAAACCAAGACTTAAGTGAGGCACTGGCCTATTACAAACAATCCACCATTAAGCAGCCTACCGCATTTGCCTTTGTCAATACTGCCAGGGCTTATGAGGAGCAAGGTATGTTTTTTAAAGCCATGTTTACCCTGAAGGATGGTATGGAACAATTTCCGCATGAGCCACATATTTCAAATAATTTGGCCACTTTATACGGAAAGACAAATTTGCTGGACTCTGCTTACTATTTTCTGGAGAGGTTGGAGAAGAACAGTAACCCACAGGTTTCCAAGGCTATTCAATCCAATAAACTGGCATTTATTACACGTTCTGGATTAGAAGTGCCAATGGATAGCTTATTTGAGTTAACCGACCATGACTACCAGGAGGTTGGAAGCAATCTGTTGGTAATGGCCAATAACCAATATAAGCAAATCTTTTTTGAACCAGCAGTTCCTGGTGACTCTACCTTGAATCCCATAAGCTTTGCCTGGTGGTATAATTTTCAAATCAATCAACGAAATGGTATTGATTCCGTACAAACTGCGTTGGTATCTAACCTTTGGGGTAAGCCACAAAATGAGCTGTATCGAGATCAGCTGCAATTAGCCACATCATTAAGATGGTACTACACTGGTGATGTGAAACAAGCCTTTAAAATACTGGTTGATCTCCAATTCGGTGATAGCGGTAAATCCGGATTCTACAATGACATACTGGGACAGTGGAGCCTTCAAAACGGACAGCCGCGTTTAGCCTATGATTTTTTCAGGCAAGGAATAAACGCTGGCTACCTGCCTGCACTAAAGCATCAGGCGTTAACATTATTGCTCCTTGGCAGAACTGAAGAAGCCTTACAAAGCTGGAGCACCTATCGCTATCGAAGCGATGAGGGTTCACTGAGTCCAAACCTAGAAGATCTATTTAGTTTTGTGGGGTCCGGTAAAGATGATTGGAGTGAGCTTACAGATCAACAGAAAGCCTGGTACCTACATTTCAATGCTGTTGCATTATCAATACCAGAAAAGTTTGACCTGTTGGCCAGCATTAACGATGTAGACCTTTATAGTCAAAGCGCAAAAAGTTTGTGGAATCAGGTGCTGGAGGCTGGTAACACCATGCCTTTGGAACAGTTTCCAACAGAAATTGGTCCTTTGCAACGACTGCAGTTGGCGATCACATCTGAAGAATATGCCAACTTGGATCAACTAACTACCGTACTAGGAGATGATTTTGATGACGAGCCTTGGGTACTGCTGGGAGGCGCAATAGGTGCCCAGCGTGCAGGTCGGCATCAAGAGGCCAAACAATACTACCGGAAGTTGACAAAAAACCCGTTTTTTGAACCAGGGATAATAGAGGCCGCTAACTACGCTACAGAAA
>JANQPK010000146.1 GCA_028289505.1 Cyclobacteriaceae bacterium | reverse complement strand
GGGTAGGGCAGTTGCCAGGCAATATTCCAGATCAGTTTGTAATTGCGATCGCGTATTACCCTCATCGGATAGTACATCTGGATCTCATGAAAAGTATGGCTGGCGTAGATCTGGTCAAAACCCTCGGGAGAATCCTGTTCTAGGATGCTGAGAAACGACCGACCGTCAAAATCTTCTATAGTACCGCCAGGTCGATTTTTTTCCTGCTCAATTAGAGCGTATGGGAAAGGAGCTTCAATATTGGCAAAATCTAAAATGGTTGGTGTAATATCGGTCCAGCTGACCATGGCATTGGTCACCACCCCTCGTTTTTCCACTTCAGGGCTTCTTACGATCAGTGGAGCGTTCAGACCTGGATCATAGGTGGTAGTCTTGGCCCCCGGGAAGGCCATCCCGTGGTCCGACATGTAAATGATCAGGGTATTGTTGTAAACTCCAGCATCTTTCAGATGTTGAATCAGCCGGCCCAACCCCTGATCAACCCTGGAAACAGATTGATAGTACTGGGCCAGTTCCTCCCGGCACGCTTCAGTATCCGGCAGAAAGGTAGGTACTAGGACATCATCTTCGGAATAGGTGATAGGTGTAATGCCTTCAAAGCCCTCATCTCGGTTACCAAATCGATTGGGATGATCAGCGTCCGAGCTTCGGTGCGGATCAGAAGTACAGAAATAAAGGAAAAAGGGTCGGGCATCTTGTTCTTTCAAGAATTTTTGACAGGCATCGGCCATCATCACCGTATTCCTGCCGAAATTGGCACTGGCATAATCTACACTTTCTCCCAAATCATCGGTTGTAATAAAGGTCTCAAAATCAAACACTTCTTTAGGTGCAACATGGAATTTTCCCACGGTTCCGGTGCGATAGCCTCCATTTTTTAGCATTACCGGTAAAGACTGTAAGTCCTCGTAAGCCCTGAAACTATTGGGAAAATGCATATGTCCATACAACCCAGTATGATGGTTGTGTAAACCAGTAAGTATTACAGATCTGCTGGCAGTGCAAGAGGCTGTGGTGGCAAAAGCATGGGTAAATAAAGTTCCTTCCGCCGCTAGTTGATCCATATTAGGGGTTTTGATCACTGGGTTTCCATAACATCCAGCGGTTTTACCGTGATCATCAGAAACGAAAAGCACGATATTCTTCTGCTTTTTGGGGACAGGTTGTTCGCTGGTCTGATTGGCGTCAGGAGAGGAGCAGGCGACTGTTGCAATCAATACCAATACCAGCAAAAAACAAGGTTTCCATCTATCCATAATACGCCTTAAGTTTTACTGGAATCGATCCATTTGGGGACAGGCTTTGGTTGGTATTGACTCATAGATTCCAGGAGTCCATCAATGGAATGGTGGTATAATACCAGCGCACGGTTTTCCGGTTTCAGTAATTCCTGTGAAACCATGTGATCGAAAAGTGCCAGTAAATGGTCGAAATAACCGTTGATGTTTAATAACCCAACTGGACCGGTCACCAATCCAAGTTGTGCCCAGGTCAGAATCTCACATAGCTCCTCCAAGGTACCGAATCCACCCGGTAGGGCTATAAAACCATCTGACAATTCAGCCATCTTTTGTTTACGTTGGTGCATACTGTCGACTGTGATCAATTCAGTAAGACCTTCGTGCCGAATTTCCTTTTGGCTGAGAAACCCTGGAATCACTCCAATTACCTGGCCACCAGCTTCCAACGCCCCATTGGCTACTGCGCCCATGATTCCTACCGCTGCACCACCATAGATTACTTTTATATGGCGATGGGCTAAAGTTTCCCCTAAATTTCTGCCGGCAACGATGTATTCAGGGGTACTACCGGCACTTGAACCACAAAATACACAGATGGAATTCATTGGAAAGTGTCACTATTTTTAACTTAGGACCAAGATAAAATAAATTTAAAGCAATGACTAAAAGGATCAACATAAGCTCTGGAGCGGCTTGGGAAACCATAGTTGGATACTCTCGTGCAGTGCGTATTGGCAATCATATTGAAATCTCGGGAACTTTGGCGGTCGAAGATGGGAAAATGGTCGGTCTGGGTGATGCTTATGCCCAAACCATTTGTATTCTTTCCAAGATCCAACAGGCGCTGGAACAAGCCGGTGCCTCCATCAATGATGTTATCAGAACCCGAATATATGTTACCGACATCCGACTGTGGGAGCATGTAGGCCGGGCTCACGGTGAATTTTTCAGGGAGATAATGCCGGCTACTTCTATGGTGGAGGTATCTCAGCTTATAGAACCACATTATTTGGTGGAGATTGAAGCCACTGCGATGGTGAGTGAACCGATTGAATGATTACAGCCCACTATTACTTAATGCCTTACTCCATTAGGGATTGGTAAACCCTTCTCATGACCGCTGTTTTCTGCTTATCTTCCGCTACAGCACCGGAAGTAAACATCATAACTCCAGTGGCTTTGCCAGAAAGGCCTCCTCTCAAGACTGTCTCAAATTCTTCTGGAGTCATAGCATGAGGGTCGTTGTAAGCCTGTACAATAGGCCAGATTTTTGGATTGCTGGATCGGTTATTACTAATCCTGTCACTGAACCAATTAATGTTTTCCTCAACCCATTGTGGCTCCCTTTCCATCCTGCCATGGTATACCATTGGTGAAAAGACATCGATAACCTGCGCTAATAGATCATAATCCAGTCCTAGCACCCGGCGACGTGCCCCTTGATATTCCTCATCGGTCCAGGGGCAATGGTACAAGCCCAGCAAGGATCCAGGCCTTACTTCTTCCATAATGCTTCTGATCTCCAGGGCCCATTCCACCATCACCTGGCAGCGCCAATTGCGCCAAGCTCCATCGTGCTTTTCCAAGATCCATTGTGCTTTTTCGCTGGTGGAACCATCAGGTACTGAAATACCAGTGTCTTTTGAAAATTTTGACAGGCATGACGCATTAAAGCAGGTTTCCGGTAGAATGGGGTCAGGGTCTTCGAACTGCGCATGCCAGTGGACGTAGTCCATCCATATTCCATCAAGCTCAAAATCTTGCAGCAGCTTTCGAAGCTGGTCCATCCGATACTGCCGAAATCCCGGTTCAGTGGGACACACTCCCATGAACCAGTCGGCCGCTTCTACTTTTTCACCTTTTTCATTAACGGCCCAGGCTTCGGGATGTTTGTCTACATAGTTCTTACCGTTAAGGGTGGCGAATTCAGCATAAACCTTGAGCCCCTCCTTCTTAGCCCTGGTCACCATTTCCTGGTCAATAGCGCCACTACGCACAAATGCTGCATTAACCCCTAAATCGGACAGATTAATGCCCTGATCCCAAAAAGGCTGGGGATGGCCATATACCCCTCTTATTTCAACTTGCTGTGCAAAACCCATTTTTTGCATTAATAAATTCCATCTGGAATCTGTCTTCAGGGGCTGCAAAAATGGGTCAACCTGCACATGCACTATGCCACCATCCCGGAATTCATAGGCCAAGTCAAGCCAATAAAAAGCACTGTCGATTTGACCTTGATAGGCATAAACCTGGGCAATTTGATATGGGGCCACATCTGCATAAAGGTCTTTAATTTGCCGCAAGTAATAATTTGAAGAATCATTCAACCCCATAGCGCTGGAGATCAACGCCAGCCCTTGGGTCTTTAGAATATCATAAGGTTCACCCTTCATCATCCTACTTGCTTCTGGTAGCTGTCCGCTTTCCATCAGGATCAGGCCAAGTAAAAAGGGTCCACCTAAATAACCCGGGTTCATTAATAAACCTTGTCTGGTTATGCTTTCAGCTTCGCCATATTGACCTTGCGAAAAGTACCCGTATCCCAAGTCCAAATAACTTTTTGCACTGATGGGATCTATCTGGATAGACTTTTCATCAAGCCTAATAGCTTCTTCAATATTGCCTTCACAGAATGCCAGATTACTAGCCAATTTTAGTATGTTCAAACTCCCTGGATCAGCTTTTCTGGCTTGATTCAGGTAGCTGCGGGCTTTGCGAAAATCACGGTCATAATAAATTGCAATATTCACCAAAACCGCCCAAGCCATTGAAGCTGCGCTATCGATCTTCAGTGCTTTCAGTGCTGCTTCACGGGCCATCTCATGGCCCTGGATCGAATTGAGCATACCAATGTTGCTCTGACGATTTATGGTTTCACTCAAGTAAGCCCAGGATTCAGCATAGGTTGAGTCGATACCAATAGATTTTCGCAACATGGTTTCCGCAATTACCAAGCCATCAATATTTCCTTGCTGGCCTATATGCCTGGCTTGTAAAAACAAAGTGTAAGCTTCCGGATCGACGGACGTGCGATCACTTTTAGTACTAGGGTAGTACAGTTGCAGTGCGGTTGAAACAGAATCCGCAATTTCCTGTTGTAAGTCAAAAACATCATTAAGACTGCGTTTCCAGCTCTGTGCCCAAAGTTGTTGATCCAGATGGGTGTCAGTCAACAACGCGCTGACTAGCACCGTGTCCCCATCAGGTTGTACACTGCCCTCTAGTATATACTGGACCCCAAGTTTTTGAGAGATGGTGGCAATATCCGTGCTTTGATCCTTGAACGAAAAGGACGAAGACCTGGAGGTCACTCTCAATTGGGGATCCCGGGTAAGTGAGATTAGTATTTCCTGTGCCAGCCCATCTGCAAAATACTCTTGGGTCGAGTCCGCAGAGAGGTTGGTAAAAGGCAAGACTGCAATAGAGGG
>JANQPK010000136.1 GCA_028289505.1 Cyclobacteriaceae bacterium | reverse complement strand
TAGTGGCATTTTGCGCCATAGCAGCAGCAGTAAGCGCCGCGGTGAGTCCGGTAATGTCCCGGGCATAGCCCTGGTCAAAAATACCCAGACGAAAAGCAGCTTGGTAAGCTCTTAGGGGATCTGCTGGGTAGGCCAGTCCTAGGGTCGGTGCATATAGCATCCCAGCACAAAGTAGTTCCCCTCCATAAAACCTATGCAGTGCTTTAGTATAGGCTTCCAGATCCTCTTTCACAAAGGGACCTGCTACCATGGCCCATTCCTGTAGCCAGTTGAGTCTTCTCACCCTGTATTCAATGTCCACTGGTTTGTCGGCCCGTAGTTTCTTTAGGTTCTTTACTTCCTGTTGGTAGTTGTTCAGGATAAGATCTGCGAATTTATAGGGATTAGGTCCTGAGGGAGCATAAAAATCATTGAGGTGATCAATTAAGTAATTCCCCACTAAGTTCTTCCATCTAGTATCATCGGTAGTAGTGCCAGTGGGTAAATGAAAATCCCACAAGCCTTCTGGAGAGGGGTCAATAAAACTGGGGTCCAGGGCATCTACATATCCATAAGATCTTTGACGATCCTGGCGGCTCCACATTTCGGTAGGTGCTCCCATGGCATCACCAATGGCGGATCCCACTAATGATCCCAAAATCTTGTCGTACAAGGTATCTGGTGACGGTATCACCACTTGGTAGTTCAGGGTATCGGGAACCACTTCCATAACGTTAGCGGGGGCTTTATCCGGTAAATTTACATCGCAGGAACCGACTAAAATCAGCACGCTAACCAAAAAGAAAACTGCTTTCATGGGTAAATAATGTAGGTAAATTTACCGAATTCCTGCATTCAACGCACAGATTACTTCTGGGGATTGTAGTCGGTGATCCAGGCACTTGCCCTTTCAATTAGATCGGCCTTGTCTGATAATGAAAATTCAATAGGGAGTTGTGCCAGGCCCAGCAAACGGCGCATAATTTCCACTCCTACAAATGCCCAAAATTTATTCTGATCGAAATCTCTGCTTGATTGGTAACGTTCTAATTGGGTCATGATCTGCATTTCCGACATCTGAGATAAGAAAAGATGGGCGCTAAATATAGCGATATCCCATTCCTCCGGACCTGCAAAAGAAAACTCAGGATCGATTACTTTCAGATCACCATTTTGTGATTTTAAAAGGCTCCCAGGATAAAAATCACCGTGCAGCAGGAATGGGCCCGACCCAAGGTAGTCTTTTCCCAGTTTTCTGATTATTTCAATCAGGTTGTGATCTTGTTGACAGGTTTCGGCCAAACGCTGCAATCCGGGTTGGATCTTATCCAGGTCAAAGGAATTCTGCTCGAAAGGCAGTTGAAAAATGTGCTGGTGATTCAGCTTTCTTAGCTCAAGATTTAGAGGGTAGTCCAAAGGTACCGGAATCTTTTTTAGTAGGTTCAGATAGTCAATGGCCTTCTCCGAATGCCAGGATTCTAGACGGTTGCCTTTCTTATAAATGAAACTGAAGTCCACAGCATTACCCAAGTCTTCAAGGATCATGATACCATTTTCCTGGTCGTAATCCAGGATGCCAGGAGAATAGTGTGATATAAGTGGTTGTTGAATCACATGCTGATAGTATTGATATTCGACATCAATACGTTCTACCGGGGCTTTAATTTGGGGAAATTTTTCAACCCAAGGCCTGGCTTGTTTGATTATAAAAGAGTTGCCTTTCAGGGTAATCACACGCAATACCAGATTCATATTACCTTCACCAGGCTTTTGAAGGCTTTTTATGGTATTATCCTCAGTCAGCCAACCTTTTTGCTTGAGGTACCTGGTCAACTTTAGGATATCTGTTTCAAGATAGACCCTACTTTTATCAGTGTAATGAAGGTCCTGCATTCAACCAGTGCTATGGATCGTAGGTGAAGATCAATCCGTTATCAGCGGCAATCCATCCCTTACTTGAAGAAAGCATATGAATTGCATTGATGGTTTCAAAGGTTTCTACCCGCTCTCGCTCCCAACTTTGTCCGCCGTCGGAAGTCTTCCAAACATTTCCTTCGTTACCAACTACCCATCCCGTCAGCCTGTTTATGAAGTGAATATCCTTCCATTCCGCTGCCTGAGACGCATCGGGTATGGTGGCATTGGACCATACTATTTCATTATCTAAATTGAGATGTCTGCGAAACAAGGTATTCCTGTTGCCGCAAACCCAGCCATAAAGAGTATCGGTAAAATGTATGGCATTTAACCGGTTGTCGACTCCAAGTTCCTCCAGTTCAAAATTGATACCATCAGTAGTTTTAAACAAGTTGCCATCCTCTCCAGCAGCCCAACCCTTATTGGCAGAGGTGAAATGAACATCATAAATGTCTGTACCAAGTTCCGCCAGGTCTAACCACTGTACACCACCATCCGTAGTTTGAACTACTTTTCCGCCAAGTCCAGCGGCCCATCCATGGTCTTCGTCCAGGAAATGGATGGCCATTAAGGGTGCCTGGTATGATTGCTGTAATATCGGATAGGCACCTCCTTGTTGGGTGATGAAGATTTCACCACCTTCATTATCCAGTACGCTGCCAGCCATCCAGCCGGTTTCTTCGTTGATGAAAAATATACTGTTAATCAAGCTGGTCTGTACAGATGTCTCCTGCGGAGCTGGTTGCCAGAAAGATCCTCCGCTGGAGGTAGATAACACCAAGTTTTCAGCAACTGCCCAACCGAAGCTATTATCTACGAAAAAAATGTCTGTTATAGCTTCCCCAGTAAGGCTTTCTTGCTCCACCCAGTTGCTAAGCTTGGGAGGGCTAACCGGTGGAGGGTTATCGGCACTCTCCGATTCACAGCTAAACAAGCAAGCACCTAGGGATAGAATCAAAAATATGTGGCAGTTGAGCGCCTTGTTGACTACAGTCTTAATAAGGGGATTCATCAGTTAGTTTATTATACAACCCTCTAATTAACCAAAATGTTCAGCATGCTATGATTTCGGACTATAAAAAGAAGATCAGGACGGTGCCAGAAAGATGTAATAAACAAAATTTATTACCTTGCTCAGATAAAATCTGACTTATTAAATCAATTTACATCTATGATAACCCCATCTGAGAAGTTATTAAAAAAATTCGGATTAGGTAAATCCGAACAATCAAGCACCGATCAAACTGAAAGCAATCGACGAGATTTCATCAAGAAAGCCAGTAGTAGCGGACTAATGCTTGGAGCCTTTATGTTTAGTCCAATTGAAGAGACTTTAGCCCAATCCACTTCCAAAGTAAACCGGAATTCAGCGCCTTCTGACCTAAAAATCACCGATATGCGTTACGCAGTAGTGATGAATGGCGGTGGTCGATGTCCTGTGATTCGTATTGACACCAATCAAGGCATCTATGGCCTAGGTGAAGTAAGAGACGGAGCCTCTTGGCGATATGCTCTGTTTTTGAAAAGTCGAATTCTGGGTATGAATCCTTGTAACGTGGAACTAATATTCAAACGAATCAAGCAGTTTGGATTTCACGGACGTCAAGGAGGTGGTGTGTGTGCGGTTGAGATGGCATTATGGGATCTGGCGGGGAAAGCCTACAACGTACCAGCATATCAGATGTTGGGAGGAAAATACCGAGATAAGGTCAGGTTATATGCCGATACTTCCATGGGCAACAGTGAAGATGAATTCATTGCCAAGGTAAACAAGAGAATGGACGAAGAGGGTTATACCTTTCTCAAAATGGACTTTGGAATTGAGCTGCTGAAAGGAATACCAGGTACCACTGTCAATAATAATTTTTGGGACATAGGTCGCCAGTGGACCAACGAACCTATGACTTATGGTGCTACTGAGCACCAGTTTACTCAGGTACAGATCACCGACAAAGGTCTAGAGATCTTAGTGGAAAGAATTGCCAAGGTAAGAGAAAAGATTGGTTTTGATGTCCCTCTGGCTTCTGATCATTACGGGCATTTCGATCACAACAATGCCATCCGTTTGGGCAGAGCAGTAGAGCCCTATCGACTGGCCTGGCTGGAAGACTTGATTCCTTGGCGCTTTACCGAGCACTGGAAGCAGATCAGTCTGGCAATTGAAACTCCCACTACCACAGGTGAGGACATCTATCTCAAGGAGGAGTTTATCAAACTGGTGGATCAGCAGGCGATAGATATTGTACATCCTGATCTTGCCACTTCAGGTGGACTACTTGAGACTAAGAAGATCGGCGACTACGCAGAGGAAAAAGGTATTGCCATGGCCATGCATTTTGCAGGAACGCCAGTATCCTTCATGGCCAATGTTCATTGTGCAGCAGCTACTCAGAACTTTATGGCCCTTGAGCATCATTCAGTGGATTTGGATTACTGGGAAGACTTGGTAACCACTGAGCATACTTTGATTGAGAAAGGTTTTGCCATCGTACCTGATAGCCCTGGATTGGGAATCGATCTGAATGAGGATGTAGTGAAAAAGCATTTGGACCCGGAGCATGATCAATATTTCAAGCCCACTCCTGAGTGGGATGTAGATCGCTCCTGGGATCGGCTTTGGAGTTAAACAGCTGGATACAAGTAACAAGTTGCAGGTTTCAGGTTAGAAATTACACTTGAGACCTGCCGCTTGAAACTCTGTCTGATGGCAGGCAGGCTGAAGTCACATTTGCTGTTGTAATAAGGTTAACAGCTTCCTGTCAAGTTGGTGCCCGTACCAATCCTCGTATTCGACATCTTCTCTACCTGAATCCAGTATACCGAAGGTTCCCTTAAACTCCCATAATGCGAATCCTATTCCATTGGAACCGAGGATATCCAATACATCACCAAACCAAGCCAGAAAAACGTCATGAGGGGTCTTATTCCAGCAGCCACATTCACCGCAGTGGACCCCAACTCCTTGCTTCACTAAATCGATCCAAGGTGCGTAGGCGTCTTCCAACATGGCCCTGCTCAGGTACTGATCACCAACCTGACCGGGCCATTTTGGCTCCGGCAGGTTGCTGGAGTCTTTGTAGACCCAAGGCGCCTTGTAGTGTGAGATTATAGCAGGATTATAACCGCGACAACTCTGTGCTATGTCAAGATCTGTGATCTCTGGTATTACGTCTCGTCCCACGTTATTTCCATCGGCTACCACCAGATGATCCGGGTTTTGTTTTCTTATCACCTCGGACGCCCTTAGGGCCATGTTTCGGTATAAATCTCCAGGGATTGCACTTCTTTTGGAGTGCTGGTCATTCATGTCCTCCCTGAGGCAAGGCTCATTTAGTAAATCAAAACTAATCTTGTCTCTGGAAATATTTTTGAATCGCTTTGCCCAAAATTTCCAATGATGACAGAAGTCGTCCATGGCCTGTTCATCTTTCCATAGATTATAAGGCTCATTGAAACCGGCATTGACACAGAACCCAGGGGCCCGGTGTAGGTTTAAACTTGCGTGCAGCCCATACTTATGGGCCAGGTAAACCAGGTTTTCTACTCGATCGGTGGCTTTACGATCGAATTTTCTTACTCGTTTTATGGTAATATCCTGATCTCGATCGAACTTCACATAGGAGGGATAGGCCATAGGGATCCGGACGAAATCAAAACCCCAATCGGCCATCCATTTTAGATGTTCTTCTTCCGTCTGTGGCCTGGCATTATTTGGATCTGGAGAAAAAAAGTCCAGCAGGTTAAATCCTTTCCATTTCGGGATGCTGTTTGTTGGTTTGTTGAGTGCTGTGGAGGCCTTTATTGCAGTATTTCCTCCGATGATTATGGCTCCAGTAGCAATGCTGGAATTTTTGATAAAGTTTCGTCGGCTGCCATCCATATTTTTCAAAAGCTAGTTCAAGGAATAAAACTGTAAAGGGCCATTATTGATGCCAAACATGATCAAAGGCTTATCTTTGGTAGGGAGTAATATTATTTTCTTTGCATCATCCGGGATTACCAATCCACTTTTCTGAGCTTCTACCGGGGTGAAATTATTGTTACCATCTCCAAGCAATAGCAGCCCGATTCCTGCGTCATTTCTGGGGGTCTCAACTTCAGAAGTAAATAGATTGCCAGCCAATATCAGGTCAAGATGACCATCTTCATTTACGTCTAGTATAAGTATATCGTTCACAGATGAAACCTGAGCTTCATTAGGTAAATTATTTCGTTCGAATTGTCCTTTTCCATCAT
>JANQPK010000135.1 GCA_028289505.1 Cyclobacteriaceae bacterium | reverse complement strand
TAGATACCCGCGATCACAAAGCCCATAAGGACAATTTCTACCATACCTTGCAGGTACTGGATAACATTTGTAAGTATACCGACAACCTTTGGCTGCGTTGGGCGGCTCTATTACACGACATCGCTAAACCCGCAACTAAGCGATTTGACCCTAAAGCTGGTTGGACCTTTCATGGGCATGAAGATAAGGGCGCCAGAATGGTACCTGGGATTTTTAAGCAACTGAGGCTACCGCTGAACGATAAAATGAAATATGTCCAGAAACTAGTGCGGTTACATTTACGACCAATTGCCTTGGTTAATGAGCAGGTCACAGATTCTGCGATCCGAAGGTTGATATACGATGCCGGAGATGATCTGGAAGATCTGATGACCCTTTGCCGAGCCGATATTACCTCGAAGAATCACCAGAAGGTGAAACGATACTTGAACAATTTCGATAAGGTTGAACAACGGATCAAAGAAGTTGAGGAAAGTGATCAGGTCCGGAATTTTCAGCCGGTTGTCACCGGTGATATGATCATGAAAACTTTTAAGATCCCTCCATCCAGGGTGGTTGGAGAGCTAAAAGAGGCTCTTAAGGAGGCGGTGCTAGACGGAAAAATCCGAAATGAGTATCAGCCTGCCATGGAGTTTATTAAGGAGCTGGGGAAGCAAAAAGGCTTGCTTCCTGCGGATAAGTGAACCCTTCCCTTTTCTTATTAATACAGATGTAATAATTGGCTACAATCTGGGCTACATTCCTGTAGGTATTAGGTTATTTTTATTAGATGTCACCCTGCAAAAATTCCGAAATATAATAGCGATAACTATGTCTAATAATGGCTCATATGAGCCTGGAACAAAAGATTTTGATATTGTCTGAGCAAAATACCTGAGCAAAATACTGCTCAGTTATGAAATCCTCCTTTGCAAAGGCGATAGGAGGGAATATATGGCATGTAATAATTAGTTTGATCTTGCAGGATTCGGTGGATAGAATTGCGAAAATTTGGTTGATAATGGTTTTTAGCTGTACCACGGCATGGCACTGCTACGGTCAACAAACACCCATTTACAGCCAATTTTTTCAGAATCCATACGTCTACAACCCTGCGTTCGCAGGTAAGGACGGCCGGTCAGTAGCCTTTATTACCTATCGAAAACAATGGATTGGCATCGAGGGTGCTCCTGAAACCTCAACACTGAGCTTTCACACACCCATGAAGCGAAATATTGCTGTAGGGGGGATGGTTTACTATGACAAAAGAAGTTTACTCAAATCGACATCTGTGGGATTGTCTTTTACTTACAAGGCACATTTGAGTGAAGACCAGCACATGAGCTTTGGTCTGCTAGGAGGGGTATCCATGAACAATATTCAATTAGATAATATTAACGATCCCGCCATACTAAGTGATCCAGCGTTGTTCGATTTGGTCGATAGTAACTTAAGCCCAAATGCTAGCTTTGGCTTTAGATATCACCTTAAAGGATTTGATTTTGGCTTTAGTTTGCCGTCTCTTTTTAGACGCGAAGTAGTGGGTATTGAGCAACTGGCTACAGTTGAACTCGATCCCTTGAAGAACTACACCATTATGGCCAGTCGAAGATTTGACTTGGGCAATGGTAACCTGGCTCTAGAGCCACATTTGCTTTATCGAGTGACAGAAACCCTACCAGATCAGTGGGAAGCATTAGCGGTATTGCACCTGAAAGATTTAATATGGGTAGGAGGAAGCTACCGCCAGGAATATGGGGCCACCGCATTGATGGGTATTAATTTGAAAGAGAAATTGTCCTTGGGTTATGCTTACGAGTTCGCCAACACTTTAGTGGAGGGGGTGCCGGATGGAACCCATGAAGTACAGCTCAAAATAAATTTAGGCAAGTCCAAAGAGTTTACCAGAAAGGTTAAGCTGGAAGATTCTGGTAATCGAGATGCCAGATTTTACTCAGATGGTGGTATGAATGACTTTATGGAAGCTGCTCCTAAATCATACAATACGGAACGTATAGCACCGGAGCCCGCCGCCAGTTTGGATCTGGACACTTATTATCACGATGAAATGGCTCCTGGTCACTACGTGGTGCTCAAAGAGTATCCGTCATTCCAAGAAGCTTATGACTACTGGGCTGGTATTGTTACGGATTATGGTCATCAGGCCTCCTTTGGTTACAGCAGTCGTGATGATTCATTTTATGTCTTCCTGTTCAATTCGGAAGATCAGCTTAGCACTGAGATGGAGCTAGAGAAAACCAGGTTGTTAGAATTGTTTGATGATGCATACGCCTTGGAAATTGATTGATCATGAAAAAAACAGCTCACATCATCAAAGGAATTCTGGGTGCCGTAGTATTAACGGCTTGCATAGGGCCACTAATGGCTCAAACTCCGGTAATCACAAACCTGGATAAGTCTTTCGCGCCGGTGAATGATACCTTAACCATTACAGGTTCCGGATTTGGCAATGCCGTGTCTAACCTGAAAGTCCACTTTGGAGCGGTGGATGCCAACGTAGTTGCGGTATCGGCAAATGAAATTAAGGTATTGGTACCCGCGGCTACTACTTTTAGCAGTGTAACTGCCACAAATGTTACCAGTGGGGACATTGGATATTCTTCAGAACTGTTTTTCATTAGTTTTGGGGGTAACACCTTCGATCCTTCCCTGTTAACTGGTCCATCCACCTTTCCAGCTCAGAATGGTATTTTTGATCTCTGTCTATGTGATTTTGATGGCGATGGCAAAAGTGATGCAGCGGTTAGTCACGAGAGTTTTACATCACTAGAGATTTTTAGAAATACCAGCACTCTGGCAGCAGTCAGTTTTGTAAAAACCAACCTAAATGTGGGACAAAATACCTTGAAGCTAACCTGTAGGGATATAGATGGAGACGGTTTGCCTGACCTGGCGGCTTCAAGATTGGGGGGCAATTCGATTTACATCTGGCACAACCAAAGTACACCGGGTAACATCACGTTTGCAGCACCTATTGAACTAAATACCACCGGAAGCCAACCGCAAGAAATTGTAATTCGTGATTTAAATCTTGATGGCAAACCTGAGTTAATTGCCTCTAATCGTACCACCGTAAGCTTATCAGTATACCGAAATGCCAGTTCTCCTGGAACCATCTCATTTGGTCCTGAATTAAGTTTTGGCCTGCCAATTTCTGCACTGAATAGCTCCGGACTATCAGTGGAGGATCTAAATGCCGATGGGAAACCCGAGATAGTGGTAAATCCTTTCCTGAACTCCAATGTTTACATATTCCAAAACGACAGCCCTAATGGTGGAGGTGTGTCTTTCAGACCCGTAGTGCTGTTCAATGTATCAGGGAATCTATCAAACTTGGTGATCGGTGATTTGGACGGTGATAGCAGACCGGATATTGCGGTGTCCAGATTTTTAAGCTCCAATATATCGGTGCTACTAAACGAAACCACCGCATCCAATGTGCCTTTGAGTTTCAGTACTCCAAAAATCATCAATACTATTGATATGCCCTTGGGAATGGACCTGGGAGATATAGATGGTGATGGATTGGCCGATTTAGTGTTGGCATCTAATAGCGATACCGAACAGTTGACCCTACTCCGGAATATCAGTATCCCGGGTGACTTCTCCTTTGAGCGATTTGATCTTGGCATATCGGACAAGTCACGCGGTGTGAAGATTGGGGATATAAATGGGGATGCCAAACCAGACATTGTCTATACCGGTACCCAGAATGCCCAGCTTGGGGTGTTGCTGAATAACAACTGTTATATCCCCTCTATAAGTCCTTCAGGTCCGGTTATCATCTGTGGAGGAACCTCGGTCAGACTTACTGCAAGTGGAGCGGTTGGCGTAAATTATAGTTGGTCACTAGATGGCGTTGCTACCGGCATCACCACCTCATACATCGATGCCAGCACGCAAGGGGTGTATACGGTCAGGGCGACTTCCTCAGGAGGTACTTGTGTTGAGACTTCGAATGGTGTAACCGTCACGGTGATTGGCGCTGCTGGAGGCGCACCTAGTGCTACCAATAATGGACCAGTTTGTTTAGGAGGGACATTGGAATTGTATACACCGGATGTACCAGGTGGTATTTTCAGCTGGACAGGTCCTAACGGCTTTAGTTCAACCCAGCAAAACCCAGTGCTTCCAAATTTCGATATGAACATGGTAGGGACCTATCAGGTTAGGGTAGCTTTGGGTGCCTGCACCAGTTCATGGGGTTCTACTGATGTCAGTGAGAGTATAGTTCCTGATCTTACCATAAGTACTACAGATCCTACTGAGTTTTGTCAGGGTAAAACTGCTTTGTTGACCGTCCCCTCTATCCCAGGGGTTTCCTATCAATGGCAGCTTGACAATGTTGAAATACCAGGGGCGGTTACAAATTTCTATTCAGCCACCGCTACGGGCAGTTATTCTGTAAGGATAACCAATAGCGATAATTGCCCAGGGGTTACTCCAGCATTCGACCTGATAGCGTTGACGCCACCAGTGGTAGCTATTGTATCTGCAGATGAGGCATGTTTGGATTTGCCAATATCATTTTCGGATGCATCGGTAGTGGATCCTAACGCCAATGTTTTCTATCTGTGGGATTTTGGCGATGGAAATACTTCCACGCTGGCAAACCCTTCACACACCTATACCAGTTTGGGTAACTACACCGTAAGCTTACAGGTAAATTACGATGATACAGATTGTATCGATACTTTCACCAAGACTATTGATGTAGTGAATGCACCCACTGTAACCATCCAGAGTGACCGAGATACCATAATGTGTGAGGGTGACCAGATAAGACTTTTTGTAGATGATATCCATACAGCTTACAGTTGGAGCAATGGCTCTAGTTCGAGCAGTATTGAAGTCACCACCGCTGGAATTTACCAGGTAGATGTAACTACCACTTCCGGTTGTGTGGCTACTGCCCAAATTGAGGTGGTGACGTTGCCGCTCCCAACTATCACCGTCAGTGCGGATATTGATCAGATATTCGCCGGAGACACGGTTCAGCTAACCGCCAGCGGCGGTATCAATTACTCATGGAGCCCAGTAGAGGGTCTAAGCGACCCCACTATTTCCAATCCTATAGCAAATCCGGTAAGCACTACCACCTACACAGTGACTGGAGATGATATGGATGGGTGTACCAATACCGCTGAGGTTACCATAACCGTGGGTGAGGGAATTAATGTTTCTGCTAAACCACTCTTTTCACCTAATAACGATGGACAAAACGACAGATGGGTGATTGAGAATATCGAGAGATACCCCGATTGTACCGTAATCATTGTAAACCGTCAAGGAAATGTGCTTTACGAACAGCGCCCTTATTACGGGAATGAATGGGATGGGACCCTACGGGGAAATCCAGTGATAGAAGGCGCTTACTATTACGTGATTAGATGTCAGGGAAGTTCCAAAAACGCAGCTACTGGAAGTGTTACCCTAATACGTTAGCCTTATTAATTATTGGTACTGAATCGAATTGTAGTATCGATTCTTCTTTTTGGCTTTATTAGTTTTATGATGGGGTCGTACACCACAAGCACTTATCATGAAAGATAGCAAAACACCAGTCAGGATTATTTTTGTTAATCGGCTACGCATAGAATAAAGCATTACAGGTTGAAATTTAACCATACTGCTGAAGGCGTGGAAGTAGAAATTGGTATTGAAACTTCATCTGTACTCTTTTAATAGGAATTGACAGAAGTGTAAGATCACAGCTAAAATCTGATGGTAATTGTTGCTTTATAGTGATCTTTTTATCTTTGCAGGATATTTAAGATTCAATACCATGAAGTTGCTCTCAAAATCAATGCTGTTTCTGGCTTTCACCCTGTGGTTCCCCAACGCCATGCAAGGTCAAGATGTCAAGGAATCGCCTGCCTATCAACAACAGCAAAACGTATATAAGTCAGCCATGAAATATGCTGATGTTTCAGCTGCTAGAAATTCATTATTTAACATGATTGCCTTGGACCCTAATGACGCCAGCTTGCTGGACTCACTGGCCTACATGTACTTTGAATACCAACAGTTTACCTCTTGTTTGCTGGTATGTTTGGATATTCTCAAGGTAAATCCGGATAATATTGCAGCCTTGGAAATGAGTGCAGTGGCCTATGATAATCTGGGATTAAAAGACAAAGCGCTGACCTCTTATGAGAGTATTTACCTTCGAAATAACAGTATTTACACCCTGTACCGAATTGCCGCCTTACAACTTGATCTCAGCCGTCACACTGAAAGCATGACCAACGTGGATATACTGCTAGAAAAAGAGGAAACCAAAGAGGCCAAAGTACCGATAAATACGGAGCAAGGAAGCATGCAAATATCACTGGAAGCGGCGGTGTATAATCTGAAGGGGCTAATTGAAGCCGATCAGGGTAATAAGGAATCTGCTAGAGCCAGTTACCAAAAAGCGTTAAGCCTGGAACCCGATTTTGTCATGGCTACAAATAATCTGGCAGAACTGGATAAGTGATCTCTGGTCTCTGATTTCTCAGGTATCACGCCAGAACGGTCCAATTAAATTGGCATGAAGTTACCAATGGCACCTGATGCGCTCCCTGCTCCATGCCCCATGCTCCAGACCCCACCCCACAACTCATAACTTATAGCTCATAATTCATAACTAGAAGGTATTAGGATTTTTTAAATTGGGATGCAACCTTTTGAAAGGGGTTTAGTCTTTGGATTGAACACTGATAAAATTGAAAACCCAGTATCGGAATATACACCAGGATGTTGTAGATCGGTGCAAGCACGGAGATAGACATGCACAAAACCAGTTCTACAATCTTTATTCAAAAGCCATGTATAACATTGCTTATAGAATAACCAATAATGAATTAGATGCTGAGGATGTGTTGCAAGATTCTTTTGTCAATGCGTTCAAGAACATCAGCAGCTACCGGGGCACTGCTTCAATTGGAGCTTGGTTGAAAAGAATTGTGATTAACAATTCGCTTACGGCGGTGAGAAAGCGGAAAGTAGCATTCTCACCAGTTGAGGATTATGATGAATTGGCGGATTCTAGTGAACCAGAAAATGATGAAATGTTATATCTCAACGTAGATCGGATTCGAAATGCCATCCAGCTTTTACCTGATGGGTATAGGGTGGTGTTTTCCCTGTATCTAATGGAGGGCTATGACCATAAAGAGATCGCTTCAATCTTGAATATAACAGAATCTACCTCAAAATCTCAGTATAATCGATCGAAGAAGAAATTGCAAAAAATCCTAAGGGAGGAGGTTTATTACGATGAATAATTTAGAAGAATTTATAAAGTCAAACCGTGAAGAATTTGATAATAAGCAACCACGAGAGAAGCTTTGGGACCGTATCGAGTCTGATTTGGATCAAAGCAATGGATATGGTTGGATATGGAAGGCAGCAGCAGTACTGTTGCTAGCAGTTTGCAGCTTTCTGATTTGGGAAAGGAACCAGTTTCAATCTATTGGTTCCAGTGCTGTAGCTGAGTTTCAAATGGACCCTGCGTTTTTAGAAACTGAGATCTATTATACTAATGTAATATCAGAGCAACGGATGTTAGTAGAGCAGTTTGATCTAAATGATCCGGAGTTAAAGGAGGCTTTCAGGAGGGACCTTGCTTCACTAGATACCATGTACCAGGAGTTAAAGATTGAATATGTTGAAACCAGCAACCAGGCAGTTTTGCAGGCTCTAATTGACAATCTGCAGCTAAGAATGGAACTGTTAAACCAACAGGTTTTAATACTTGAAAAAATTAAAAATGACTATAGAAATGAGACCTATCAAATTGATCAAATATAGCACCCTGGTTCTACTCATACTGTTTGAGGTAGTACCTTCTTGGGGACAGGTAAAAGAAATCAAACTTAATCAGTCCTTTAATGTTAACGGCAATACCAAATTAAGTATTGACAACAGATTTGGAAAGGTGCATATCGATACCTGGAGTCAGAATAAGATCCAGGCCAAAGTAGAGGTTGAGGTGGAAGGTAATCAAAGTGTTGCCAGTGACATCATGGATCGCATCCAAATTGATGTATCCGAATCTACCGGGGCTATCAGAATAAAGACAGATATTGCCGATACTAAAAATAATAAATGGCGAAATCAACGATTTAGAATTAACTACACT
>JANQPK010000081.1 GCA_028289505.1 Cyclobacteriaceae bacterium | reverse complement strand
AACGAAGAAATATGACTGGTAGTGATTCCGGTAACCACTGAAATTAATAATGGATTAGATTGATTGAGAGATTGCTTAATCTCTGCCAATACCTCATCTATTTGTTGGGGTTTTACTGCAATAATCACCATCCCGGCTTTTTGAACAGCGTCTACATTGCTGGTGGTAGTGTTTATGCCCTGTTCACTTAATGAATCCAGTCCTGATAGCTTTCTACGGGTAACAATTAAATTTTCTGGCAGTACATGCCCGCTCTTAACCAAACCTTGCGCAATTGAGGCACCTAGATTGCCTCCTCCTATGATAGCTATGTTATTTTTCATTGCGAATTATGTTCTGATTTGCCCTTCGCCTCGAATGATCCACTTTTCGGTTATCAGCTTTTCTAAAGCGAAAGGCCCTCTGGCATGAAGTTTCTGGGTGGAGATTCCGATCTCCGCCCCAAGTCCGAATACGCCACCATCAGTAAACCGGGTACTGGCGTTGGTGTAGACTGCCGCCGCATCCACCTCCTGAAGAAACCTGTCACAAGTATCTTGATTATCGCTGACAATAGCCTCACTATGCTTTGAGGAGAATTGCTGTATATGGTCCAAAGCCTCACTGATTCCAGAAACTACTTTTATGGAACATTTAAAGTCTAGAAACTCCCGTCCAAAATCATCAGATTTTGCCTGTAATAACCATGGATATCCCCCCAGGGTCCTATATGCCTCAGGATCGGCATGAATCTCCACCTGGTGCGTTTTCAATTCTTCACCCAACATGGGAAGGAATATCTGCGCTACTTCCCGGTCAACTAAAACAGTATCTAGTGCGTTGCAAACACTAGGACGAGATACTTTTGCATTGACCACAATATCCAATGCCTTTGAAAGGTTAGCATCTTTGTGTACATAGGTGTGACAGACCCCAGCCCCGGTTTCAATGGTGGGAACTTTAGAGTTTGCCCTAACAAAATCAATCAATTCCTGTGATCCCCGGGGGATAATGATATCCACATATCTGGAGGCATTTAACAATTCATTCACAAATTTTCTGTTGGTGGGAATCAATTGCACTACACTGCGGTCGATGCCATACTTATCCAAAACCTGATGTATCAGTTGCACCAGCTTTTTATTCGAATGGTAAGCATCTGATCCTCCTCTCAAGATGCAAGCATTACCAGATCTAAGGCATAAAGACGCCACATCTATGGTCACGTTAGGCCTTGATTCATAAATAATACCCACCACCCCTAAAGGACTGGTCACTTTTTCAATCACTAATCCATTCGTCAGTTCCTGAGTTGAAAGGCTACGTTTGCTGGGATCAGGTAGATTAGCAACCTGTTGTAACGAGGTAATAAGGTCTCTTATTCTCTCGTGATTCAATATCAGTCGATCCCGCTTGGGGTTTTTGGGGTCCATGCGGTTAACATCCTTAAGATTCTCCTGGATAATGTTTACGGATTCCTCCTGTAGCAACTTAGCCAGTGCATAAAGCAGTTCTTTTTTGTTTTTGTCACTCAATTGTCGTATCCCTCTGGACGCTTTTTGAGTGGTCTGAAGCAGTGGTATAATTGATTCCATTTGGCGGATAAAATAGCTGGGTAAAGCTAACTAATATTTTACAATAGTATGATCTCCTCTGCTTTGGCCAAAATGTTTCCTTTTTCAATATTTATCTGCACAGAGTTAGAAGCGTATTGGGCTCTGGCCACCGCTACTGATTTTCTACTTTTATCCAGTATTTCAAAGACTTCTCCTTTAGCAAAGGGCTCAATAATATCCAAGACCCCGGCAAGATGAACAGGCTCTCCTTTTAACAATTTGGTTAAGGCATTTTCCTTAATCAGAACTTTTCCCCTGACAATGTTTCCACTAGATAACCATTCTTGTCGCTGTTTTTTTGAACTGCTATGGGCCAGACAGAGCGTACCGGTATCTCCTTTAATCGCCTTCTCAATGGCACCATACTTTCTAATATCAAAAATCACCGTTTGTATCCCCATTTTTGTAGCTAAGCGGGCAAAGGTCAGTTTTGAGATCATTCCTCCCAAGCCATGGCTCGATATACTACTGGTAGCCAATGAAAGGATGTTCTCATCAATATTTGGGATTTTGGATATGGTATTACCACCACTGTCAATCACCCCAGAAACGGAGGTGCCTAGCAGCAGCAGAGATGCACCGAAGCCTACACCTAATAAGGTAGCCAGTTCATCGTTGTCGGAGAACTTCAATTCAAGGTTACTCACCACATCATTTTCATTGGCAATAGGAATTACCCCATTCTTCCATAGCTCCATAAAGGTTTGTTTGAGTTGATTCAGTTGCTCTTCATTGGAAAAATGAGAACGCTCACATAAACTCTGCGCGATATTGATTTTGTAAGGAGCCAGAAACTGAGCATACTTCTGAAGTAGGATAGGGTTACCTATTGCGGCAGCCGCTTTACGCTCAATAATTGAACCCTGATAGTCATTTAGAAAATTCTTTCCATTTCCTACTGCACCTGAAGACACCACAATCCAATTGTATTGTCGATGTAAGGAACCCAATTGTCGGGCTATTTCCACCATCACCGCCTGGTTAAGCTCACCATTAACATCGGTAATAGATGCTGTACCGATTTTCAAAATGGCTACTGGTTTTTCCATATCCATATTCTAAGTTGGCAAATATTCAATTCTTTTGTTGCAATCAAAATTTTTCCAGGGATAGATTATTCCAGCCATATTCTGCTTTATTTCTACCTAAAATTGATTACTTGGACACATTGCCACTATTTATATTTATTCTAAATAATGTTCATAATCGATTGAGATCACTCATCAAATCGCTAGTAATCAGCAAAATAATTCAATTACTTGCACAGGTACCCCTAAAGGCGCTAATTAGAGGTCAAATAAATTTGAAAAAAAAGGCCTGAGTGCTACATTTGTGCAGTTTTTAAGGGGAGAAAAGCACCCCAACGATAATTGTAAAATATATGTTCGCAACGCTTCGATCTGCAGGTTCAATTTTCCTTCCCATCCTTGCTTTTTTCTTCCTATCGTTGACCAGTATTCGGGCACAATCCGATTCAACCAGTACAGAGGTAGCAAGTGATACCAGTACCGTTGAAACTGCCACCTCTGAAGGTGGCATTTCTGATGAAGCAGTAATTGCAGAAGGGGAGTCACTGTTTAATGCAAACTGCCGAGTGTGCCATGCCGTCGACCAGAAACTGGTCGGTCCCGCCCTTGGAGGAATCTATGACCGACGGGATATGGACTGGATCAAGTTGTTCATTAAGAATTCACAGGCAGTGATTGCCTCCGGTGATGCCTATGCGGTTGCTCTATATGAGGAGTACAACCAAACGGTAATGCCATCATTCAACTTTAGCGATTCAGAAATAGAATCTATCGTAGCTTACATTCGAGTAGAAGCCGATAAGGAGCCTGAAGTTGCAGCAGCCGATGGCGGTCAGCCACTGAACCCCCAAGCAGCACAAGAACCCAGCACTTTCCTAACTGTAATTGTAGTGGGATTGGTAATAGTACTAATACTAATCCTGGTGGTACTGTTTTTAATAATCAACTTCCTTACCAAGTTCCTGCGTAAGCGAGAGGATTTGGACGACTCAGATAAGGAGCTGATAGACCAAAGATTCAAACTGGGGGAGCTTGTCAAAAAGCCAGCTTTTGTAGGTATCGTAGCATTCGTATTTGGTGTATTTGCGCTGAAAACCGTAATCGACGGGTTATATCAGGTGGGGATCCAACAGGGATATGCCCCCACACAGCCTATCGCCTTCTCGCATAAGCTACACGCCGGACAATATGAGATTGATTGTAATTACTGCCATACCGGAGTTCGAAAGAGTAAGTCTGCGAATATTCCTTCAGCGAATATTTGTATGAATTGCCATGGCCAGATCAAAACAGAATCCCCTGAAATTCAAAAAATATACGCTGCTATAGAGAATGATAGACCCATAGAATGGGTTCGAGTCCACAATTTGCCTGATCTGGCCTACTTCAACCACGCTCAACACGTGGCGGTAGGAGGTCAAGAATGTCAAACCTGTCATGGTGAAATCCAAGAAATGGAAGTAGTGGCGCAATATTCTCCCTTAACCATGGGGTGGTGTATCAATTGTCACCAAGAAACTAATGTAAATACCAAG
This sequence comes from Cyclobacteriaceae bacterium, assembly GCA_028289505.1. GTDB lineage: Bacteria > Bacteroidota > Bacteroidia > Cytophagales > Cyclobacteriaceae > SZUA-3. The sequence goes on along the minus strand of JANQPK010000081.1, from coordinate 8,066 downwards.
GGTAATGCTTACTATGACAACCTGGTTGAACTTCATGCCCAGCATTCGAAAGCGCCATTGAAGGTGGAAGATATTGGGGGTTTGGAGTGTGCAAAGTGTCATTATTAAGTGTAGTTAGGGCCGAAATTCAGATGTATGAGTAATAAAATATACTGGAAAGGATTAGAACAATTAAGCAACGATCCTGAATTTGTAAAATACGCCGATAAGGAATTCCCGGAATATCTGCCGATAAACCAAAAGAAGCAATCTGCAGATACACCCGATGACGGATCATCCAGACGAGATTTCCTTAAGATGATGGGTTTTAGCGTAGCCGCCGCTTCATTAGCCGCTTGTGAAGCTCCGGTAAGAAAGGCCATACCTTATTTAAACAAACCGGTAGAGATCGATCCAGGAATCCCTAATTATTATGCTTCCACTTATGCCGAAGGTGGTGATTACTGCAGCATTGTGATTAAAACCCGAGAAGGGCGTCCTATCAAGGTGGAGGGGAATAAACAATGTATGCTGTCAGGTGGAGGGTCAACCGCGCAAGTGGAAGCCTCGGTACTTTCTTTGTATGATCAGGAGCGTTTGACAGCTCCTATGGCGGCTGGAAAAAAATCCGATTGGGAGACTGTTGATAAAGAAATTAAATCAGCACTGGCCTCCAGTAGAAACATACGCATCATTAGTAATACTGTGTTGAGCCCAACTACCCGTAAGGCAGTGGAAGATTTCATTGCCAAGTATCCAGGTGCCAAGCATATAACCTACGACCCACAATCAGCACATGGGTTAATACAGGCTAATCAACAGAGCTTCGGCAAAGCCCACTTGCCGGTTTACAACTTTAGTAAAGCTGATGTTATTGTCAGTCTTGATGCTGATTTCCTGGGTACCTGGATTGCACCAGTGACCTACATCAATCAATATACTAAAAGAAGAAAATTAAGCAGCAGTCAAAAAGGTATGTCCCGCCACTACCAATTTGAAAGCAATATGACCCTGACCGGATCAAATGCTGACTACAGAATACCGGTCAAAGCTTCTCAACAAGGGTTGATTGCGGCGGCGATATACAATAGTCTGGCTGCTAAGTCAGGAGCACCAACCATTAGTGGTATTCAAATTGAGGTACCTTTTCTGGATAAAGCAGCAGATGCCCTTTGGAATGCAAAAGGAAAAAGCCTGGTGGTATCAGGATCTAATGATCCTGAACTCCAAATGGTGATAAATGCTATCAACCAAATTCTAGGCAACTACGGAAGCACCATTGACTTGGAAAAGGCCGCCTATTATCGACAAGGGAATGACCAGGACATGAGCGATTTTATCGCTGATGTGGCTGCTGGAAGCGTTGATGCGGTAATATTCTTTAATTCCAATCCAGTTTATGACCATCCTCAAGGAGGTTTACTAGAGTCAGAATTGGGGAAAGTGGCGTTAAAGATCAGTACTGCTGGTCGCATGGATGAGACCGCATCGGTTTGTGACTACACCACTCCGGATCACCATTACCTGGAGTCGTGGAACGATGCTGAACCCATAGCTGGCCATCTAAGTTTATGTCAACCGGGAATTACCCCCTTATTCAACACTCGACAAGCCCAAAGCAGTTTCTTGACCTGGATGGATGCAGAGACCACCGATTATTACCAGTATTTAACGCAAAATTGGAAATCAACATATTTCCCTAGCTCTGGTCAAAGTGATTTTGACACCTTTTGGAACCAGTGCCTATATAATGGCATTATTGATATCGACCTATCATCCGCGATGGACACCTCCGGTGAGTCTACCCAGGTGGAGGATGAAAGTGACAATCAAGAATTCGCATTCGACGCAGCAGCAATATCTGGTGCACTACAATCAACATACCAGACCGATAACTCTGGTATGGAGTTGGTGCTTTACCAAAAGGTAGGATTAGGCACTGGAGGCCAAGCTAATAACCCATGGTTACAGGAACTACCTGATCCAATAACCAAAGCGGTTTGGGACAATTACATTACGGTATCCCAAAAATTTGCCAGGGACAATGGTCTTTCAATGGTAGAAGGCAAAACTAAGATTGCCAATTTGACGGCCAATGGCGTAACCGTTTCAGCACCTATTCTCATTCAACCAGGTCAAGCCAACGGTACTTTTGGGTTGGCGTTGGGATATGGACGTAAAAGTGCTGGAAAGGTCGCTAACGGACTTGGCGCCAACGCTTTTACGCTGATCAATTCCTCCAACGGATCACTGTCATACTATGCCGCTGGTGATGTCGCTTTAGAGATTACCAGTGAGACTCATCGAATCGGACAGACACAGACTCATGAAACCTACATGGGTCGAGAGACCGTTATCCAGGAGGCCTTACTATCTGAATACCAAAAGGATGAGTATGCAGGCCAGTTCGCTCCAAAAATCGCCACCTGGAAAGGGGATGAGGAGAAGGTAGCTCCCCATAAAGTTACATTGTGGAAACACCATCAGGAAAAGTATGTCAATCATCACTGGGGAATGTCCATTGATCTGAACTCGTGTATTGGTTGTGGAACCTGTACCATTGCATGCCAGGCAGAAAACAATGTACCAGTGGTTGGAAGAGATGAGGTGCTGACTCGACGAGAGATGCACTGGATCCGAATAGATCGCTACTATTCCAGTACAGGGGTTGAGGATTACGACTCTCTGGAGCAGGCTGCAGAAAATCCTGAGGTTACTTTCCAACCCATGATGTGTCAGCACTGTAACAATGCACCATGTGAAACGGTGTGTCCAGTTGCGGCTACAGTACACAGCACAGAGGGTCTAAACCAAATGGCTTACAATAGATGTATAGGAACACGTTATTGTGCCAATAACTGCCCTTACAAGGTTAGAAGATTCAATTGGTTTAAGTACCATGACAACGATCAGTTTGCGGAGAATACTTCTATGAGTAACAGCCTAGGACGCATGGTGCTTAACCCGGATGTTACGGTTAGAGCTCGAGGCGTAATGGAGAAATGTACTATGTGTGTGCAGCGTATCCAGGCAGGTAAGCTTTTAGCCAAAAGAGAAGGTCGCCGACCGTCAGATGAAGATGTTAATGTGGCCTGTGCACAAGCTTGTCCGGCAGAGGCCATCGTATTCGGGGATATGAATAACCCTGACAGCAAATTGTCTAAACTGCTGAAAATCGAATACCATGACAAGCATAAAACTGTAGAAGAGCCCAGGGCTTACACGGTTTTGCAAGAATTAAATGTTGACCCTAACGTCTTCTATCTCAGGAAGATCAGGAATAAAGACCAAGAAAACGCTTAAAAGAATACAGCATGCAGGTAGTTTCATCCGTTAGAGAACCATTAATAACCGGTAAGAAGACCTATCATGACGTTACCCATGATATATGTGTTAGGGTAGAACAGAAACCCACCAAGTCCTGGTTGATGGCGATGGCAGTAAGTCTAGGAGCACTACTGGTAGGAAGTTATGCCTTGATCATAACTTTATGGGATGGTATAGGTATGTGGGGCTTAAATCGTACGGTAGGTTGGGCTTGGGATATTACAAACTTTGTCTGGTGGGTGGGTATTGGACACGCGGGTACCTTGATTTCCGCCATCCTGTTGCTGTTCCGTCAAAAATGGCGCATGTCCATTAACCGGGCTGCTGAAGCCATGACCATATTCGCAGTTATTTGTGCGGCACTATTCCCGGTGGTTCACATGGGAAGGCCATGGTTGGGATTCTACTGGGCATTGCCACTTCCCAACACCTTTGGCTCTTTATGGGTAAACTTTAACTCCCCTTTACTTTGGGATGTATTTGCCATCAGTACTTATTTCACTGTATCACTGGTGTTCTGGTATATAGGTTTAATCCCAGATTTTGCTACCATACGCGACAGGGCAAAAGGGGTTTCAAAGATTATTTACGGCGCTTTAAGCTTTGGATGGGATGGCGCTGCCAAGACCTGGTCAAGATATGAGTCGGTGGCCTTGATTCTGGCAGGTCTGGCGACTCCACTGGTACTTTCGGTGCATACCATTGTATCATTCGACTTTGCCACCTCGGTAATACCCGGATGGCATACCACCATTTTCCCTCCATATTTTGTGGCTGGGGCGATATTTTCAGGATTTGCCATGGTGATGACCTTAATGTTGATCACCAGAAAAGTATATAAGCTGGAAGATTATATCACCATCAAACACATTGAGCTGATGAATATCATCGTGATGGTGACTGGGTCTATTGTGGGAGTTGCATACATCACCGAGTTATTTATGGCCTGGTATTCAGGAGTGGAATATGAGCAATATGCCTTCTTAAATAGAACATCTGGTCCCTACTGGTGGGCATATGCCACTATGATGACCTGTAATGTGATCTCACCACAGCTATTTTGGTTTAAAAAGATCAGGACCAGCATTGCTGCCTCCTTTATACTATCCATCGTGGTAAATATCGGTATGTGGTTTGAACGATTTGTAATTATTGTAACCTCCCTGCATCGGGATTACCTGCCTTCAAGTTGGGCGATGTTCCATCCCACTTTATACGATATGGGGGTTTACCTCTTCACTTTTGGTTTTTTCTTCACCGCCTTCTTTATGTTCGCCAAGTTTTTCCCGGTGATTAATATCGCTGAAATTAAAAGCATCTTGAAGTCGGATTCCGAGAAAAGTACAACGGCAGAAGCTGTTATAGAAAACGCAAATCAATAAAATATGGAAGGCGGAAATAACTTTCTACTGGGTATATATGAGGATGAGGACGTCTTGCTCTCCGCTGTGAAAAAAGTACGTGCAGCTGGAGTGAAGATCCATGAGGTTTTCTCACCGTATCCGGTCCATGGTTTGGACGAAGCTCTGGGATACAAAAGAACGCGACTTCCGATCGCAGCATTTATGTTTGGTTTTTTGGGCACTACATTGGCTTTGACCATGCAGGGATATATGTTGGCCATTGACTGGCCAATGATAATCGGCGGGAAGAATTATGCCTCAGTGACTTTTGTTCCGGTTACTTTTGAACTCACTGTGCTGCTGGCTGCCTTAGGCATGGTTGGAACCTTTCTAATTGTGAGTAACATGAGACCTTGGGCAAAACCCAGAATATTTGATCTGAGAAGTACGGATGACAAACATGTGATGGCAGTCGATTTGGATCTCAACAAAATATCCAGTGAGGAAATCAGTAAGATTTTAAATGAGAGTGGAGCATCTGAAGTGAACCCAAAGCAATTTGACCATTAATTGAAAGCATGCAGCAAAAATTAAATATCGCTTTAGTCATAACATACTGTATTTTCCTGGCAGCTTGTGGCGCCAAAGGGGACAAACCTGGTTATGAGTATTCTCCTCAGATGTACCATTCTGTACCCTATGAAGGTTTAACGCAGATTACGGATGAGGGAGCAGGGCAGTTAATCAGTAATCGTGAGGATGGTAAAGGTGAATTCTACAACAGCAATCCGAACAATCCCAACAAAATGAATATGCGGCATCCCCCTGAAAATACCGTAAGCAGGAACCGGTATGGAATGCTTCCTATTCAAATTCACAAAGACAGTTTCGCGTTAGCAGAAAGAGTATTGAAAAGTCCGCTTCCTGAAAGTGAGGAGGTATTGGCGGAGGGCAAAGAACTTTATGACCGTTTTTGTGAGCACTGCCACGGTTCTGGAGGAGGAGGTGATGGACTAGTGGGTCAGGTATATTTGGGAGTTACTCCTTACAATTCGTCAACCGTCAAAGATAAAGGCGAAGGACACATTTATCACGTGATCACCCACGGTAAAGGTCGAATGCTATCCCACGCTTCACAGGAGGATCCCATGGAGCGCTGGAAAATTGTAAGATATGTTCAAACCTTGCAGAAACAATAAGGGGTAAAAAGAGTTTTAAAATGACAGACGAAAAGTTTCATTTTTCCGCTTCAATTAAGAAGAAATTAGCCATCACCGGAATTGTTGGTGTGGTGTTGTTAGTAATTGGTTTGATAGCATTGGTGATGGGTGGTGGTCATGAAGAGGCATCACACGGCGTAGAGGCCGTTGGACACGCTGCAGACGAAGCAGGTCATGGGGGAGATCATCATCACGGAGGAGGAAGTTGGATGACTAGAGTATACGCAAATCTTTGGATTAACAATGTGTATTTTACAGGGATAGCCATTATTGGTGTGTTCTTCGTAGCAGTACAGTATGTAGCTCAGGCGGGTTGGTCTGCTCCTATAAAGCGTATTCCTCTGGCCTTTGGTAACTGGCTCCCAATTGCTGGAATATTGATGTTGGTAATCTGGTTGGTGGCCAGTCACGATCTATTTCACTGGACGCATGAGGATTTGTACGTTGAGGGAGGTCCTCACTACGATGAAATAATCGCGGGTAAGCAAGCTTATCTGAATACGCCATTTTACTTGGCTCGCATGGTTATATATTTCGCTGTGTGGTTCTTATTTTTCAGATGGATCAGAAAAGAGATGCTAGCAGAGGATCTTGATGGAAATACCAAGCATTGGAAAAAGTTGGTAGGCATATCGGCGGGCTTTATCGTTTTCTTTGCGGTGAGTTCTTCAATGTCAGCTTGGGATTGGATTTTGTCGATTGACACGCATTGGTTCAGTACTATGATCGGTTGGTATGTGTTTGCTAGCTGGTTTGTGACTGGCTTAGCAACCATCACCCTGATTATTGTATACCTTAAAGAAGCGGGGTATTTGAGCATGGTGAATTCCAATCACCTACATGATCTGGGAAAGTTTGTTTTTGCGTTTAGCATATTTTGGACATATATCTGGTTGTCACAGTACTTATTGATTTACTACGCTAACATACCAGAAGAGTCGGTGTATTTTATGGAAAGACTTACCAGCTCTCAGTATGCTCCTGTGTTCTATGTGATACTGATTATGAACTTCTTTTTCCCCTTTCTTTCTTTAATGACCAGAGATGCTAAAAGGCACGTGATGTTTCTCAAAATTGTTTGCCCGGTGGTGATTGTAGGCCATTGGTTAGACTTTTATTTGATGGTTACACCTGGTACGGTTAAAGAAGCAGGAGGATTTGGTTTCTTGGAAATAGGCATGGCTCTGGTATTTGCATCAATTTTCTTATACGTGGTGCTAAGCAACCTGGCCAAAGTGCCTTTAGTAGCCAAAAATCATCCCATGCTGGAGGAGAGTATGCATCATCATATTTAGTTGAATGATAAAATTTTAAATATATGTTTGAAGTTGCAATTGGATTAGGAATAATCCTGGTGTTGGTGATAATGTTTTTGTTGTTCAGGGTGCAATCCCTGCTCAATGTGGCTAGAGGCTCAGATAAAAAGATTGAGTCGACCAGTAACAAGGTGAACGGAGCATTATTCATGCTATTTATTATTTTAGGAATAGTTGCTTTTTTCTGGTACAGTATTGCAGAATTTGATAATTATACTTTACCTCTTGCTTCCGAGCATGGTGTGTTAACGGACAAAATGTTCTGGATTACCACGGCCATAACTGGTATTGTGTTTATCCTAGCTAACCTGGCGTTATTTTATTTCGCTTTTCGATATCAGTATAAAGATTCTAACAAAGCCTTATTTTATCCTGACAATCACAAATTAGAGATTGCTTGGACGGTGATTCCTGCAATCGTTTTGACTTTACTGGTGGGATATGGTCTAAAAGTATGGACCCAAATAACTAACGAACCTCCGGCAGATTCAGAGGTGGTTGAAATTATGGGATACCAATTCGCCTGGAAGGTAAGATACCCGGGTAAGGATGGTTCTTTAGGAGGATATGACTACAGGTTAATCGACCCTGTGAACGAGTTCGGGGTTGACTTCACAGACAAGGCCAGCTTTGATGACTTTGTACCTCGTGAAATACATGTTCCTAAAGGAAAACCTGTATTGTTAAAGATTAGAGCTCGAGATGTGCTGCACAGCGTATTTCTACCACATTTCAGAGTAAAAATGGATGCTGTGCCCGGTATGCCAACCAGATTCTGGTTTGTACCTACCAAGTCGACCGAGGAAATGAGACAAGAGACCCGCAACCCGGATTTCAATTATGAGTTGGCCTGTACGGAAGTATGTGGTAGAGGCCACTTT
>JANQPK010000070.1 GCA_028289505.1 Cyclobacteriaceae bacterium | reverse complement strand
CATTACTGTGTACCAAACATCGCTAGCCGGGTTGCACGCACAGCCACCAATGCCTTTAGCCATATTTTTACCCCAGTTATGTTACAGATTGCTGAAGCTGGATCGGTTGAAGATATGATATTTGCCAACAGGTGGTTTATGAAAGGCGTTTACACTTTTAAAGGCAACATCACCAATGCGGTAGTTGGCAACAAGTTCAACCTCAAGTGTAAAGACTTGAGTTTGTTTATCGGTACACGCTTCTAGAGCTTGCTTAAACTTGTTTCCAAGGTTTTGATTTTTGCCTCAGCATCTTCTTTCTTCTTCCTCTCATTTTGAACCACCTGTTCGGGGGCATTCTCAACAAACCTTTGATTACTTAGTTTCTTTTCCACTGCAGCTAAAAATCCTCTGGTGTACTCCAGTTCTTTCTCCAATTGAACCCTGTCCTGATCAGGATCAGTGTTTTGTGGTGTAATCAGTAAACATTCATCATCCCTGAGCACGAAATTGCTACCTTCTAACTCCGGGATAACATCGCAAAATTCAACCTTACTCAGATTTCCCAGCTTTTGAATCATAAAAGAGTAGGGTTGGTAGAGGTCTTGTGCAGAGGTCTTGACGTACAATTCAATTTTTTCTCTTGGAGGAGTGCTTGTTTGCACCCGTACATTCCTTATTTGACTGATCAATTCAAAGACCCTTACCGCTTCTTTCAATATACCAGTTTCATATGAAGCTGCTACTGGCCATTGCGCAATAGTAATTGCCTGGTCTTGATCCCGTTGGCCCAGGTTATGCCAAACTTCTTCGGTAAGAAAAGGCATGAAAGGATGTAACAGTTTCATCAAGGTTTCGAAGAAATCAATGGTTACACCATAGGTGTAGGAGTCGATAGGCTGCTGATATGCTGGTTTGATTATTTCCAGATACCAAGAACAAAAATCATCCCAAACCAACTTGTAAACTGTTATCAGAGCATCGGATATTCTGAATTTTGAAAAATGATCCTCGATCTCGACTATGGCTTGATTACATCGATTACTGAACCAAGTAAATGCCTGCTGATTTTTGGTGTCCTGGCCTTCAACCACTTCCCAGCCCTTGACCAACCTAAGCGCATTCCAAATTTTATTGGCAAAATTACGACCCTGCTGACATAGTTTCTCATCAAACAACAGGTCGTTTCCCGCAGGAGAACTGAATAGCATTCCGGTGCGTACACCGTCTGCCCCGTATTGTGCAATTAGTTCTAATGGATCAGGGGAGTTACCCAAGGACTTAGACATCTTTCGACGTTGCTTATCCCGTACAATACCAGTTAGATAGACGTTTTGGAAAGGCTTATCCTCTCTGAACTCATAACCGGCAATGATCATTCGAGCCACCCAGAAGAATAGTATTTCCGGTGCGGTAACCAAGTCCATAGTGGGATAATAGTAATTGATCTCCTGGTTTTCAGGGTCTCTAATACCATCAAACACCGCAATAGGCCAAAGCCAGCTGGAGGCCCAGGTATCCAATACATCTTCCTCCTGACGCAGATCAGCAGCCTCGATACTGGAGTCTTTACTTTTCGCAAGTTGCAAGGCCTGCTCCGGAGTTTCTGCAACCACAAAAGATCCATCAGGAAGGTAATACGCTGGAATTCGGTGCCCCCACCAGAGCTGTCGAGAAATACACCAGTCCCTGATATTATTCATCCAATGTTTATAGGTATTGATAAACTTCGAAGGATAGAACTTGATGTCACCATTTAATACATGGTCTAATGCTGGTTTGGAAAGCTGGTCCATTTTCATGAACCATTGCATAGATAGCTTAGGTTCAATTACGGCATCAGTACGTTCGGAGAACCCAACATTATTCATGTAGTCCTCGACTTTTACCAACTGGCCCAACTCTTTCAGGTCATCCACAATCAGTTTTCTGGCTTCAAAACGGTCTAGGCCGGAATAATTTTGGGCATGTTCATTTAGAGTACCATCATCATTTAGTATATCAATGGTCTCCAGATTATGTTTCAAGCCAAGCTCGTAGTCGTTGAGGTCGTGTGCAGGTGTGACTTTCAAACACCCCGTTCCAAACTCCATGGATACATATTCGTCCAGGATAATGGGGACCACCCTGTTGACCAGGGGAACCACTGCTTTTTTACCTGCTAAGTGGGTATATCTTTGGTCATGGGGATTAATACATATCGCAGTGTCGCCCAAGATGGTCTCAGGACGTGTGGTGGCAATGGTAAGTGTTTCTTCACTATTTTCCAGGGAATACTTAACACAGTAGAGATTAGATTGAACTTCTTTATAGTTTACCTCTTCATCCGATAGGGCAGTTTTACCAACCGGATCCCAGTTGACCATACGTACTCCCCGGTAGATGTAGCCTTTGTGGTAAAGGTCTACAAATACTCGAATCACGTCCTGGTAATATTGGTCGTTCATGGTGAAACTAGTGCGGTCCCAATCGCAGGAAGCGCCAAGTTTCTTTAATTGTTCTAGAATAATGCCGCCATACTTATGGGTCCATTCCCAGGCATGCCCGATAAACTCCTCCCTGGAAATATCCCTTTTGTCGATTCCCATCGCCTTTAACATAGCCACCACCTTGGCTTCGGTGGCGATAGACGCATGATCTGTGCCAGGTACCCAACAAGCCTCTTTACCCTCCATTCGGGCTTTCCTAATCAAAACATCTTGAATAGTATTATTTAGCATATGCCCCATATGCAATACCCCGGTTACATTGGGAGGTGGAATCACGATAGCATAGGGTTCCTTATCGGGATTAGGTTTTGAATTGAAGTATCCCCGGTCCAGCCAATGTTGGTACCATTTATCCTCAACATTTTGTGGTTGGTATTTGGTTGAGATCGTCATATGAATTGTGTCAGGGTGGCAAAAATAGTAAAAAACCTGAGCCCTTGCTCAAAACTGATCTACCCTGATTGGAAAAATGTCTGTGTGAAAATGAAACCTAATGCGACCTGGCGCTTCTGGCCGCCTCTTTGAAATATTTGAAAGGTACTAACAGCATACCAAAACACTCACCGTTTTCTGCCACTAGATGCTTGTGGTGTACCTTGTGCGCTTTGCGAAGTGCTCTAAAATAGACACTGTCTGTCCGTTTAAGCACTTTGAATCGTTGGTGGATAAAAACGTCATGTACCAGAAAATAGGCTATACCATAAAGTAGAATACCGATTCCAATCCAAAAGCGATAGTCAAATCCACCACCCGATCCAAGTATACATAGTATTAAACTGGGTACCGCAAAAAGCAAGAAGAAACTGTCGTTCCTTTCAAAAAAACCTTTTTCGGTAACATGATGATCCTTATGTAGGTACCAAAGAATTCCATGCATCACGTACTTATGAGTGAACCAGGCCACAAATTCCATGACCGCAAAAGTTCCGACAACTATGGCAATGTTAATCAGCACCGACATCATGCTAGAGATTGTTGTTTGGGGGCTTTTGGCAATAGCTTTTCCAAAGCCTGATTACGGTATTCAAATATAGTATTCAATTGTGGTTCTACGAAAATTGGCTGGAAAATTCTCCCTAAAAATCCAAAGGGTACTTTGTAGTGAATTAGGTCAGTAACTTCAGTCCCTCCGTTTACGGATTTAAAGTGGTGCTGATGATGCCAAAAGGCATAAGGACCTTCTCTTTGCTCATCTATGAAGAAGTAGGGCTTCTGCACCTGAGTAATCTCCGTAACCCAGGTCATAGGGATGTTTGCTATAGGTCGCACCTGGTATTCAATGATCATTCCAGCGTACATTTCTTCAGGAAGCTCACTTCTGATTATGAAATCCATCTCTTCCGGTGTGATTTTTCGAAGGTTGGCGGGATTTGAGAAAAAATCCCATATTTCTTCAATTGGTCGATCAAAAAACTGAGTTCGTTTAACTTGATGTAGTTTCATGATATAATAACATCAAATTAAAAAAGATTGTTTTTGTAGGGCTTTCTGATAAGTATCTATGGCTCTAGTACGCGCAAATTTATGGTTCACCATTGGTTCGGGATAGCCAAATTGGTCAAACTCCGGTACCCACTTTTTAGTGTAGATTGACTTTGGGTCGAACTTCTTGGCTTGAAGCCAAGGGTTGAACACCCTAAAATAGGGTGCCGCATCACAGCCACAGCCGGCAGACCATTGCCAACCCCCGTTATTGGAAGAAAGCTCAAAGTCCGATAGTTTTTCTGCAAAATAGGCCTCACCCCATTGCCAACTAATCAAAAGGTGCTTGCATAAGAAGCTGGCAGTGACCATACGCACTCTGTTATGCATAAATCCCGTATGGTTGAGTT
>JANQPK010000054.1 GCA_028289505.1 Cyclobacteriaceae bacterium | reverse complement strand
AAAGTGGTCATAGTAGGGGGCGGGGCGGTTCGGCGAATAAAAGTATACAAACTGCGCCTATATAGCTTATCGCCTGAATCAGCCTGGTAGTGGTCCAGCAGTTTGGAGAAATGGGTTTTGCCCCATAACCCTTCCGGTTGGTAAGTTTTGACGCTGGGGCCGCCGATTTTTTCTACTAATAATCCACTGGCCACCAATGCATTATCACGTATCATCTCAGCGGGTAGTTTATATCTGGGGCCGCGGGCCAGCAGGGTATTATCCGGATCCTTATCCATTAAATCTTTACTTGCCTTCGATGATTGTCGGTAAGTACTGGAAGTGACAATTAGCCTTAACATAGCCTTTACATCCCAGCCTGATGCCACAAACTCTGTAGCCAGCCAATCCAGCAATTCCGGATGTGAAGGGAGGTCACCCTGGTTGCCAAAATCATCCAAGGTGCCCACCAGCCCCCTGCCAAAAAACATATACCAAAAGCGATTTACAATCACCCGGGCAGTTAGCGGATTCTCAGGGCTCAGCAGCCATTGGGTAAGCCCCAGGCGATTTTGCGGCAAGTCGTCGGTGAATGGCAGCACCTGGGTCAAAGTACCAGGCGTCACCTCCTCTCTGGGAGCATCGTACACCCCCCGATCCAACACATAGGTTTTCCGGGGAGAACTCATCTCTTCCATCACCATCACCTGGGGTATGGTATCCATGATAGCTTGCTCTTGTTTCCGTAGCTCGGTCAGTCGGGCCAAACCCTGTTGGAATTGTGGATTTCCATACAGATCATACTCTGCCAACATTTTCTTTTCATCTTCCTCCAGCGTTTGGCCGGATTTGGTTTCCCAAAAAGCATTACCGGCGATACCCGCTACTTCCAACCCTGTAAGCCGGCGATCATACACCCGTACTTCGTCGATGGCTCCCTTAAAAAGACCAATATCCAGGGCGAAGCGATAACTACGCCCCACCCTGATGGGCATGGGCTGAAGGTTCAAGTAACCGTCAATGTTACGGATGCTGTTTTGCAAATTGTCATACACAATGGTGGTGGGCACCTGACGTCCATTTAGGTAAATATGAAGACCAGCTGCGCTGCTGGAACCATCGTAAGTAAACATCAGGTGACTCCAATCTCCCACTTTTATACTGTCCCCGGTGATTAACTCTAAGCGGTGGCCGGGAGGTTCATGGGTGAGGCGTACACTGACTCGGTTAAGACTATCCAGAAACATCTCGTAACCTCGCCAGTGGGAATTCTTATGCCCAGCATTTCCCATAATCACAGAATAGTCCTCCCTTACTTCAGGATTCACCCAGGCTCCCATGGAAAATTGATCGGTTCGCTCAAAATCTCCAGTACCCGTTAAGTTAAGAGATTCGTATTCGCTGTCGAATCGGAGGGCATTTCCTAGTTTGCCGGCTACTAATTCCAACGGACCCTGTGCCCCGGCTTTCCTGCCACCTATAGCCAGGTTTATGGTTTTCTCCTGTTCGAGCTCATCCAATGGATAATGTCCAATCAGTCCCTGTCGCGGATAATCTGAGTCTACCCTGATATCCTCAGCAGCCCCTGGCAGAAATCGCTGCGCTTGTTTGACCTGGATAGCCTCCTGCTCTGCAATCAGGTTTTTAATATAGGCCACTTGTTTGCTGGCCTCCTTAGTCATTAGGGGCATTAATGGTGCCACATTGCCATCATTAGAAATCATGCCCAGCTCATCCACATTGTTGAAGAAGGCAGAAAACTGAAAATACTCTTTCTGGGAAATGGGATCGTATTTATGATCATGGCAGCGGGCACATTCCAAGGTTAATCCCAGAAATGCCTTGGCGGTAGTATTGGTGCGATCAAACACATTCTCCAACAGATACTCCTCCGGTACAATGCCTGCCTCAGAACTGGCCGGATGGTTGCGGTGGAATCCGGTGGCCAGTCTTTGTTCCTGGGTAGCTTCTGGCAACAGATCTCCGGCCATTTGCCAGGTGGTGAACTGATCGAAGGCCATATTATCATTAAACGCTTGGATCACCCAGTCACGCCAAGGCCACATCAGACGGTAGCCATCGGCATGATAGCCATGGGAATCCGCATAGCGGGCCAAATCCATCCAGTCCATTGCCATACGTTCACCGTAGTGCGACGATGCCAGCAGTCGGTCAACCACTTTCTCATAGGCATCCTCTGATTGATCTGCCAGAAATGCATCGATCTCTTGCAGGGTTGGGGGCAGTCCGGTAAGATCGAAGCTGACCCGACGCAGTAACTGCTCTTTGATAGCGGCTGAAGATGGATGCAGGTATTCTTTTTCTAGACCACTCAGCACAAAAAAGTCGATGGGATTATTAGTCCAGGCATTATTTTCGACCATGGGAAGCTCCGGCCTTTGTGGAGGGATGAAAGACCAGTGTGCCTTATATTCAGTGCCCTGGTCGATCCAACGGGCAAGCGTGGCAATTTCCAGTTCATTTAGCTTTAAATTTGACTCTGGCGGCGGCATCATAACCTTAGGGTCACGGGAAGTAATCCGGCGGAAAAGCTCACTTTGAGAGGCTTGTCCAGGTACTATAGCATGTCCATTACTTTCTTGTAGTGCGGCAAAAGCCCCTTCGGGAGTGTCCAGTCGCAGGCCTGCTTTAAGATTGGTTTGGTCAGGACCATGGCAGACAAAGCAACGGTCAGAAAGTATTGGCTTAATGTGGTAGTTGAAATCAATCTTAGTTGGAAGTTGCGCTTCTATTTCCTGGGAAAACTCTATGCTTGAGTTACAACCCATTATGCAGGCTATACTGCCAACGGCTAAACTGTAAAGAATACGCATAGGTCTGCTCAGGTATTGCATTAAGGGTAATATAGCTATAAAACCAGGTTTGGTTAACTAAATGTACAACTCAATGTCCGTTTTATGAAGTTTCAAACCGTTGTTCTAGGCTCCCTTGTTTATCGCCAAAGCGACATTTGGTAAGATCTGCAAAACAAATAAAGGCAGCCTTCCGTTTATCGAGGAAAGGAGAAATTATGAGGTTATCGTTTATTTTAATACTGAGCCTAGCCTACGTCACTGGGGCTTGCCAGACAAAATCATACTCGAAAGTGGAAAACTATTCATACCCAATTGAAAAGACCGATGAAGAATGGAAGCAGATCCTTTCAGATGATCAGTTTTACATTCTGCGCCAACAAGGGACAGAACCTGCCTTTACCGGGGAATACTGGGACAATAAGAAAAAAGGAACCTATTACTCTGCCGCTACCGGGCAGCCCTTATTCAGCTCTGAACATAAGTACCGTTCAGGTACCGGCTGGCCTAGCTTTTACCAGCCCATTGACAAAAATGCAGTGAAAGAGGTTGAAGACCGCAGCTACGGTATGGTACGGGTTGAAATCGTGGATAGCGGCAGCGGATCGCATCTTGGTCATGTCTTCGAGGATGGTCCGGCTCCTACTGGTCTGCGGTATTGTATGAATTCGGCTTCACTGATATTTGTAGCAGACGGTGAAGAGCCACCAGCGATAGTAAAAGAGTGGCAGGATAAACACGCGGAATGACCCGGATGCAGAGGTTCTAAGTACCACAAAACGTCTGATAGCTGGCATCAAAGTTTACTGGCACTTCTTGCAAGGGTAATGTGTCATCATAGGGTAATGATAAGTCCTGCATCAACGCATTAAAAGGGGCCATATCTCCCGCAACCGCCACTTCCAGCACCTGTTCCACCAGATGATTTCGGGGAATTACTACCGGATTGTATTGTGCCATCAATGCTTCACTTTCGGCTAAACTGGTATCCCTGAACCGGGCCTGCTCCCATTTTACATACCAGGCCTGGAATTCTTCCTGCTGTTGCAGCTGTTTGATCAACTCCCCTGTTTGTCTTAAAGCGGTAAAGAAGTTAGTGTAGTCCACTTGATGCTTCATCAGCAACGTCATACCCTGCTCCACCAGTTGGCGATCCTCCTCCACCTGGTGCACTATGCCCAGCTTATGGCACATCATCTCAAAATACGCTTTAGGGAAATCCTCCATGAAATGATTTAGTACTTCCTGAGCTTTGGTACCAGCTGCTTTTTCATGGTCATCAATCAAAGGGATCAGGGTATTGGCAAAAACACTCAAATTCCAGTAGGCGATATTGGGTTGGTTAGCATAGGCGTATCGCCCCTGAGTATCGATAGAACTAAACACCGTTTTAGGATGATAAGCGTTCATAAAAGCACAGGGACCGTAATCGATGGTTTCACCGGAA
>JANQPK010000050.1 GCA_028289505.1 Cyclobacteriaceae bacterium | reverse complement strand
AGGCAGATATTCTGGGAACAGAGGTGGAACGACCAACGATCATCGAAACTACCGCCATGGGGGCGGCATACTTAGCTGGTATTAACCAGGGTCTATGGTCTTTTGAAGATGTCACTGAGCACCGAAAAGTGGAGAGAACGTTTCACCCCAAGATGCAGGAACAACAACGGAAAACACTGTACAAAGGATGGAAAAAGGCAGTTAGTAGAGCCGGTAATTGGTTAGAACCTGAATAATTCATTGAAAATCCTGACAATAGGCCTCAAGCGCCTCATTTGCCACATCAAGACCAAGTCCAACCGCAGTACTAAGATCCGCGCATAACTGATTGATGTGGCCCAGTTTGCGAGCGATCAGAGCTCTATTGAAATATGACCCTGCAAATGCTGGGTCCAATCGAATAGCATCGTCCATGTCTTGCAGTGCTAACTGATACTCCTGCATCTCAAAAAGTATTCGGCCCCTACTTCGATAAGCTTTAGCACTATTGGGATCTAGTTTTAAAGCGTGGTTGAGGTCAACCAATGCAAGTTTGCTTTCTTTGGCTTTTTCCCTGGCTAATGCCCTGTTCAGGTAAAGTATTGGATCATTGGGGTCGATATCAATGGCACGGCTATAGTCAGATATTGCGCCCATTATATCGTCACCCTTTAGTTTCATTAGGGCTCGATTCACATAGGCAGAGGTGAATTTTGGGTTTTGCTCAATTATGTGGTCGTAAGTAGATACATCCATTTTTCCGGCTAGCTCCATCTCCTGTGTCAGGTTAAATTGTGCAATTGCGTGATCGGGTTCTAACATTAGAGCAGACTTAAAATCGGCAATAGCCTGCTCACTATTACCCAAAGTGGTATGGCTTAAGCCCCTATTAATAAAGTAGTTGGCTTCGATATGACCATTTGCAAGTGCCCGATCAAAGCAATTGATGGCCTCACGATGTTGATCAAGATTTTGATAGCAAAGTCCTATATAATTGTGGATATCTGAATCCATACTATGAGTGGTAGTAATGCTCTCGATCTCAACATTTCCCTGTTGATTGACTGATGTGCCTTTAAAGTAGAGCGCTTTAGTACCACTGCTACCCATGGTTAGGACCTTGTTGAAATCTTCAATGGATTGTTGGTATTGTTGAAGTTGGTAACGCAATTTAGCCCGATTAAAGGCTGCTTCGCGGTAGGTGCTGTCCAATAATAACACAATCTGATAGTCGACTAAGGCGCCATCTGAGTCATCCAGTTTTTCCTTAGCCAATGCTCGGTGAAAATAAGCATCGATATGGTCAGTCTGATAGTGCAAGGCCCTATCCAACAATTCTTCTGCCTGTCGGTATCTACCTAGTTCTATTTCTGCTTTGGCAAGGTCTAGTAATCGGTTGGACTCACGGTATTTTGAACTATACACGCGATCTGGTACTTGCCCCCAGGCATTGATATTACTGAGAAGCATTATAACCAAACCCAGTAGGCAATAAATACCACTTGCTCTCATTTTGTAGATCGAATAGAATATTAAATAAATTTACAAATATCCTGTCAGAACATAATAATTTGATAAAACATGTTTATCAGATTGATTCTCAATACTTTTAAACTTAATTTGCAGCCTATTTTTAAGCATTCCTGTTCACGTAACTAACCTTGGTTCGATTTTTAATTACTTAAAGTCAACAATTAATTAACAGGAGCTTAGTTTTGTATTATTATAAGTGCTGGTTAATATGAATAATATCAAAATCTGCAGAAACTGGTTGATTCTATGCGTAGTTTGTTTGGTCGGGTTTTCAGGGTGTAAGAGCCAACAAAAGCTGGCAGAGGAACAAGCTGCCGAGATCAGAGCAGAGAACATTGCTAAATCCAAAGAGATTTTACTCTCTATTCTCAACGATAATGGTCAGATGAGTACCGCTGAGAAAGAAAAAAAGCTCAGACAGGCTAAAGCTTTGAATTCTGATGACCCCGAGGTCCAACAACTAATTGCACAAGTTGAAGAATTGCTACAGAGGGAAAGAGAGGCAGCACAAGCGACGAATGATGCGGTTAAGGTAGATCCGGAAGTAGAGAGGAGCTTAGGTGATTTATTTGATGAGATTGCCAGTGCATCAAGTGCATCTTCCGCAAATGGCCTAATTGAGGAAGGTTTATCAATGTTTAGTTCCCCCCAGACCACCGTTTTGATTATCATTAGTCAATCTGGAGATATGAATGATTATGATCAACCTACTACTATTGAACGATATCTGAATTACCTGAAGGATCGTAAGGCCTCTCCAAATGAGATTTACCAGGTTAAGAAAGATGATTCAGGAAAGATAAGTGAGTTAGAATTGATCAAAAAGTCCATTCGCTAATCAAGAAGTTATGCGCAAACTCTTTTTAACTATAATAGCCATTTGCAGCTTGGCCGTGGTAAGCGGACAGGATGAATTGAGTCCCGAAAGAAAAGAGGCTGTTGACTCTCTGGCTTTAGAGAAAGTAAGGGATCTCAGTCGATATATAAGTATTATCGGTAATAAGGACACCCCTTTCTCTGAAGCAAATCGGGTAATTGACAGGGCAGAAGAGCTTTTTGCCGCTGGCAGTGAGATTGGCGTTAGTTCCATTAACCGGTCTGATATTAATTATTACGAAGTAACGGAATACTTTAAGCGTTTGATGGCACTGAACTACGACCGCGTTACCATAAAGTGGTTCAACATACAGTATATCAGTGATTTGGAACTACAACCAGATGGTAGATATGTTGGTGTGATTACCGTTTATCAAAGGTTCGAGGGAATTTCTGCCGATGGCTTGCGTTATATGGATACTACCAAGAAGGATATTACGGTGTATGTGGAAAGAAAGCAAACTCAGATCGGTGGTAGACTAATCGGGTTTTGGGATGTTATGTTAGGGGATATTAGGGTTACCGAGACCAGTACATGAGGCACCTATTTTTCTTGTTTAGTACGCTATCAACGCTATTGGTGGCTCCTGTAACCGCTCAGGTAGGTGAGTTTGTCGGTGATGAGGACAACCTATATGCAGCCACCAAGCAGGTAAATCAGTTTCTTAGACGGTTTAATGGAGAAGAGGACCTGACAGGCCGTCGCTACCGCGTTTCAGATAGCAGCTATCGAGAGCCTGAACTAAGGAGAAAATACATTAACATACTTTTTGACAATAAACAAAAGGATATCAGCACTGAACTGAAGGAAGTGTTTATGAGTGAAATTGTAGATGCCTCTAAGCCGGAGTTTCTTAATTTTCATGGTGGAAGTTGGTTTGCTCAGGTTTCCACTAAATTCAACTACAAAGGCCAGGATGAAACCTTGCAATTATTTCTGCGGTTGCAAAAAGAGCCTATAGGTAGTAAATGGGTGATATTCAAAGCATACTTTGATCCATTTAAGTCATTCTTTGAAATAGATACGGTAGATAAAGGTAAATTTATTCACCCGATGAGTCATGAGCTTGACTTCATGAACTTGAGAAAAATATTTAAGGACCCTGAAGTGGTGGCGGTCTATGCCAATAGAGACTTTCAGCCGGATTATTTAAGCCTGATCCTTTATGAGATTAAAAAGGGCAATTTGACATTCAGTTCGGTGGAGAGGGTGAAGTTTCATTTTTTTCAGTTGGATGATTGGTATTTTGAACTGACCGAATTCAATCGGTCAGGGCCCAATACTGGGTGGTTGATATCAAATTTATTGAAAACTGACAGTCAGCAAAAGCAAATACTCCGGGAGTTTATTTACTATGAAGGCCATTAAACTGTTCAGTACAATTTTCTGCTTGGTGGTGGTTTTTGTTTATCCCTGTCAAGCACAAGAGCTTGCCGATAATATGCCAACGGCAGAACTGGAGAGCCACAGGCAGAGGGTAAAGGACCTGGTAGACTTTCTTCAATTTGCGGTAAATACCATTGGTGATAGTGGAACTCCAACTCGCGACAAGAATATTGTCATAAATCAAAGCTACCTAAAGCTATTTGAGCACTCCAAGGTTCAGATTGAAGATGATTTGAATGAAGATCGTAATATGATCACCAGGAAAGATGTACAGGCATATTTAAGTGATATTGATTTTTTCTTTAAACACGTGGAGTTCACTTTTAATGTAGAGGATATTACGCATTATGTGAATGCCAACGATGAACTGTATTTTGTGGTATCCATGACTCGGAATCTGAAAGGTGTAACCATTGAAAACGACAGTGTCAACACCATGATGATACGGTACCTTGAGGTGAATTTCAATGAGGATGAGGGAGACTTAAAGATCGCCAGTATATATTCTAACCGGGTTAGTTTGGAAGAGGA
>JANQPK010000046.1 GCA_028289505.1 Cyclobacteriaceae bacterium | reverse complement strand
GTTTGTTTTCCATTTAGAAATATTTTTACTTGGTTTCCCCTGGCGATTATTTCGTATTGATTCCAATCACCTGCTCGCTCAATAGTTGAAACCAGGTTAGTATCTGCTTTTATCAGAAAATTTCTTCGACGTGACTCATCGTAAAGGTGACCAGTCAAGCCGGCACCAATATCGGCCTGGTACCCGATCATTTCGTTGGGAGGATCAGAGATTCGCTGACTGTGAAATTGCACACCACCATTTACAAAGCCCTCCGTGCCAATAAGGCGGTATTCCAGCTTCAGGTGAAAATCTTTGTAAGCCTTGTCAGTGGCCAGGAACTCATTTTGAGGATTTCCCTCCAAACTACCACCTATAATCACACCATCTTCGATTCGCCAAACTGATACGGTGTCGCCATTCCAACCCTGGAAAGAGTGACCATCAAACAGGCTTACCCGGCCACTATTGGTTGGAGAGCATGCCAGTAGGAGTAATGCGAGTATAAAGGGAATTAAGCAAGTAAGTATTTTCATTTCTTTTTGGTTGGTGGGTAGGTGCTGGATTTGCGGTCAAATCAGTTCTGACTGATGTTAAATTATTGATTTAGCTTGGTAATCACAAGTTAGGGTAGCTGGCCTGACTCGAAACATTGGATATCAATATCTGTACTCATCCCTAGAAGCACATGAGCTGTAAGCAGGTAGCTGAAGTCCAGGAATTACTTTTCCTTAGTAGCATTGGTAATAAACTCGACTTCTGCTTCAGAATAGGGAGATCCGTCATTCCTCAATATGTCATGGTGCCAAACTTTGGGTTCTGAGCGGTACTCTTTCGACCAACTTTCCCAGGGATAGATAGTATTAGTTTTACCAAATACTAATCCCCAGTTAATTGCTGCTATTTTATGCTTCCTGAAGATTGGTAAAACAGACTCAAATGTGTTGCCGGTGCCACGTGCTAAATATTCAGTACACAACAAAGGCCTACCGTATTTCTTTAGTTCTTTGATTTTTCTATCTATCACTTTCATATCCCCGTCATAGGCATGAAAAGATATTATGTCCGAATTTTCAATCATGTATTTGTCGATTTCCGGTAGACTATCTAATGTGCCCCAGTTTTCTGGATTACCCCTCCATATGCCAGAGGTAACTGGTTGACTCGGATTTACTTCACGGGTCCATTTCACAACTTTCTTTAGAAGAGCAAGGGAAAAAATATGCTTATTTTTAACTTCTAAATCCGCTCTACCTGCTTGTGAAGCCACATTATCCGGTTCATTATACAAATCCCAAACAATCACCCTATCATCATTAGCAAAACGCGTCAAAATCCCTTTGATATATGCTTCCAATTCATCATGTCTGGTTGTATCTCCCAGAATTTCGGCACCAGGAGCCTGTACCCATCCTGAGTTATGTAGATGAGGAACCGGGGCAGGTTGCTTGCCCAGTATTGGAACAGGGTGCCAGACATCATCAAGCAAAACCAGCATGGTTTTAATATCATATTTATCAGCAATGGACAAATAGGTGTTTATTCTTTCAATGAAACCTGTTGAATCTTGGTCCCATAATAAATTATGTAGATAGACTCGGTGAATATTCATACCAAGTTCAGCTGACCACGATAATTCCCTGGCAATAGTTTCCCTATCAAAAGTTTCTGCCTGCCAAAACTCCAATTGGTTGATGGATGTACTTGGATTAAAATTGGTACCAACTAGCCAGGGTTGACTATCATACCATTCCCATGCCTTATCTGTAGACCATCTGGTGGGCATCTCTGGTGTAGAACGGTAATTGCATGAAATAAGTCCAATCAAAAGTAGGAGAGATGTTGTTTTCATAATTAGAGGGTATTAAGTCCTTGTAATTCTACAACCACTGGTAAATGGTCCGACAGTATGAGTGTGGTGTCAGAAGCAATGATCTTTGCTTCAGTTACTTTATTTGCCAAATTTTTAGAGGTAAATACATAATCCAACCTCCGTTGATCCCCATGTTCTCCTTCCTTCTCAATTAGTGTGGGAAAGCTGCCCGAAAAATTGTAAGAAGAGGTCCTGAAGTTTGCTTCAGTATCAATAAATCCATAATCTGTCAATTCCTGAATCACGGAATAATCTAGTTGACCATGGTTTAGATTTTTTTCCTGGTACAACGAATCTCTGTGATTGAAAAAAGGCTCCAGTCGGCGGTGAGAATAATAAACGGAGTCAAGGGGAGAGAAAGTATTAAAATCCCCGGCCAGTATAACTTTTGAACCGGTAGGGAGTTCACTAATATCTTGCAAAATCAGCTTGATTTCATTTTTCCTAGTTTTCCAGTTAGAAGGGTGTAAATGAACCACATAGAAAAAAATCTGCCGAATCTTAACCCGTAACAACCCATGATGGAAACCTTCGGTGATTTTTTTAACATCTTCTATTGCATAACGTGAGGTGATACCGGTTGGAAAACCCTCTTCTTTGAGTAGTACACTATACTCATGGCCATAACGATTGGCGTCTTGTGCTAATTCTTCAGGGGTATAATCATTGAGTTCCTGAAGCGATACAATATCCGGAGCTTGATCCCTTATCCAGGTAACCCAGGTTTCTTTTCTCTCCGGTACTTTGGTAAATCCATACCACACATTATAGCTGATGATTTTTAGCTCCGGAGAATTTTGATTCCGGTACTGTTTCTCAGAATCACAAGCAAAGAAAACAAAACCTATAGCGATTACTGCGGTAAGTCTGAAGTTAGCAGGTCTAATCATTTATTTCTCCAATGATAATATCTGTACCGGAGTAAGTATCATCCTTTAACTGATGCCAATGTCTAATTCTAGGTATTAATATCTGGTTTATTTTAATGATCTTTTCAAAATACAAACGTTCGCCCCCGTCAGGCTTATCTCTTGAAACAATCTCAATTCCAATAATTTCCTTAGTCGCTTTTAGCAGGAACAGACGCCATTCTTTTGAAAACATCGGCTCTTTTAGCTCAATACTTAACTGGTAGCATGCTTGTTGGTTAAATGTAGTCTCAGATGCATGGTTTATTTTAAGAATCCGATCTTCTAATGACATGGGAAGCCCATAAAAGATTTGATAGAACTCCCGGTAACCGGCATTGCGTGCAGGGTCCAGTCTGTATTTATTTACCAAGGCGGTGTCAGAGGTGATTTCTCCATTCCATAAGACGGAGCTGTTTCCATCCTGATCAATGATGTGTTCTGAAATGTTATCGTCTCTATTTCTTTTCAGGCTGAAAGAATTATCAGTATTATCCATTTTAATAATGGAATATCGATGAGGATTAAGCATCCTGGGTTCCTGTACATGAATCTGTAATATGGTGTTTTCCCAAGAATTTGAGGGATCGTGATAAGCCATAGATTCGCTCAGTATGGTACTACCATCGATGGCCTCCTCCTGAAGGCACCCCCCAAAAAAGAGAGTGATGAATGTAAATAGGATGGCATCTTTCATAATTGGAATTTTCGTCCTATAAATCTTATTACCGAGCCTTTTCCGACATGATAGTTTCCTTCGTTTAACTCGACTTCTGTTTCTTCAAGTTGAAGTACTTGATAATTTGCAAAGTCCAATTTCAATTCCTCTGTTGAAAATAAAAAGTCCAAATCGTGTGGTCCTCCAATTTTTGGATTGGCGTTACGGTATTTCAGGTGGTTTTTACCGAATGCCTCGAAAATTATGGTTCCTCCTGTTTTTAGTTTTTGATCCAGCAATCTGTGGTACTCAGATCTTAAGTTCGGAGGAAAATGGGCGTAAATTAGTGCAATGGCATCAAACTTTTGGTTTTGATATACTAAGTCCGGTAATTCTCCCACTTGATAATCAATCGAAACGTTGTTTTTTTCAGCGAGTTTCAATGCCTTGATTTTTCCTGCTTGGCTAATGTCAAAAGCACAAACATCCCAACCAATTTGTGCAGCGTAAACTGCGTTTCTGCCTTCTCCTTCAGCTCCGAAAAGAATGCTTCCTGCTTTTAGTTTTTGGATTTGCTGTTTGAGAAATTCATTTGGTACTGTTCCATAGACATATTCAGTTTCTTTGAATCTGTTGTTCCACATGTTTAGCCAGGAATCGGTCATCTTATTGTTTAATCCTTGTTATAGGCTCAATGCGGAATTTACTTAATTAAACAGAAAACAGTTTTGGGTTATTCTCTTTGATTTCTTCCGGTTTGTGGCAGCTCGAAAGAGAAAGCAAAAAATCAAAAAGAAGGTATCGAATATCTGAATGTTTCCAATTGAAAATCGACATGTCGGTTATAGGTAAATCTTTCCTTTTAAGTATAGCACAGCTTTTCCCGCAATATGCACTCTTTGGTTATCAAGCTTACATATTAAATCCCCTTCTCTTTCCGATAATTGTTTGGCGATTAGATGCTCTTTGTTAAGTTTTTTGCTCCAATAAGGTATCAAAGATGAGTGTGCAGAACCTGTAACCGGATCTTCCGGCATAGAAGCGTTGGCATCAAATACCCGGGACACAAAATCCACTTCAATGCCTTTGGCGGTAGCAACAATCCCTAAGTATGGTAGATCTTTAAGAAAAGTCAAATTATACTCTAAGGTTCTGATTTCTTCTTCATGATCAAAAAGTAAAAGCAAATCCCTACTCGCCAATGCCTCGGTGGGCTTATGATTAAATGCAGTATGTACCACTGGTGGGATTTCGATTTTAGTTGGTGGACGAGAGGGAAAGTCCAGTATAATGTTTCCATCCTCGGACTTATGCGCGGTTAAACCAACGCTTTGAGACTTAAAATGTACGACATCCAGATCAGGTCGTATATAATTGAAAAGAACAAAGGCAGAAGCCAGCGTGGCATGCCCACATAGATCAATTTCATCATGGGGCATAAACCAACGTATTTCGTAGACGTCTTCTTTTCTAACCATAAAGGCAGTTTCAGCTAAATTATTCTCTGCGGCGATGTTTTGCATCATGGCAGGAGCAATCCAGTCTTCTAATGGACATACTGCAGCCGGGTTACCGCCAAATAGCCTGTCCGTGAACGCGTCTACCTGATAAATATCCAATTCCATTGTTAGTAAAAATCAGTTTCTATCTTTCTTAGTCAACCTTTAACTCATTTTCTAGTTCATCACCTTTTATAAATTGCTCTATATTCATTACCGTGGTGTTGGCAATATTGTCCATGGCATTTTTTGTAAAAAACGCTTGATGAGCAGTGATCAAAACATTGGGAAAAGTAATCAACCTCATGATTAAGTCATCTTCTATAATTTGATCGCTCAGGTCTTCGAAGAAGAGATTCTCCTCTTGTTCGTAAACATCAATCCCCAAATAACCAATTCTACGTGATTTTAATCCGCTTATCAGTGCTTGTGTATTGATGAGGCCCCCGCGGCTGGTGTTGATGAGCATCACACCTTCTTTCATCATACCAATAGTACCGCTATTGATTAGATATTTGGTTTCCTCAGTGAGTGGGCACTGTAAGGAAATGATATCAGATGCTTTAAATAGCTCTTGCAACGTCAGGTATTTCACACCGGCGGTTTGGAGTTCCTGATTAGGATGGGGATCGTAGGCAACAACCTGGCAGTTTAAACCTTGCATTATCTTGCAAAAAATTTGCCCAATTTTACCGGTGCCAATTACACCTACTGTTTTACCATTAAGGTCAAAGCCCATCAAACCATTAAGAGAAAAATTGTTCTCCCTTACCCGGTTATAGGCTCGATGCGTTTTCCTATTCAGGGTCATGATCATGGCTAAAGTGTGCTCTGCAACGGCATAGGGCGAGTAAGCCGGTACTCGAACCACCTTTATTCCATATTCCTTGGCAGCTGTTAAATCAACATTATTGAACCCAGCGCACCTTAATGCAATCAACTTTACCTTATTTGATGCCAGCTTTACCATCATCGATCGGTTCACCATATCGTTTACAAACAAGCATATTATCTCAAAGTCCTTCAAGGTGCTTACCATTTCTTCAGAGAGCGAATCCTCAAAAAAGTGAAACTCCAGATCATGCCCTTTTGCAGCGGCTTCCAGAAAACTCTTGTCGTAAGGTTTTGCGCTGTAAACTCCTATTTTATGCATATACCAAGTCTTAGTAAGCCTATTGGCGATATTCGCTTATTTCGAAAAGATGACCGTCTGGATCTCTGAAAAAGCATCTTGTTTCGGCACCTCTGTCCATCGGCGGTGTTATAAAGTCAGCCCCTTTAGCTTTTAATATTTGGTAAGATTTTCTACAATCAGTTACCCTAATGGTATAGGCATGGCTAATTGAATCCTTATCTACTGGTGGTATAAAATAAGTATCTGGTTTATCCTCAGTTGGTCCACCAGGAGTAACCAGTAAAATCCAATTACTTAAAAACTCTAGCACCAGTGAATCACCACCGTATTCACGAAATATCTTAGCTCCCAGAACATCCACATAAAATTCCTTTGATTTGGCCATATTTGACACTACTAATATGGTAGTTAATGCGGAATCTGGAAAAGGGTTATTAGTATGCTCACTCATTGTTCTTGGTGTTTGTCAACGGCATTATACCATATTAGTAAGCCCGTTATTTTATTTTTTTTTGCATGGTCCAAGATGTCTTCGTTTCTTCTACAATCTTATACCCAACTCTTTGGTAAAGATTTAAAGCGTTATTCGCCTTGTCCACACTAAGCGACAAAAATTCCACTCCAATTTTCTGATATTCAGTTTCGATTGCTTCGATCAGCTTTGTGCCTATTCCATGATTGCGGTATTCATTTTTGACGGCCATACTCAATTCAGGAGTATTGTCATCAATGTACCCGAACCCTTTGTTCTCCTTGGTTAAGAGACGTCCCCAAATTGCACCAGCAAGTTGCTGGTCTACTTCCATGACCAGGGCAATGTCAAATTTGTCCTTCCCCCAATCTACAATGTACTTTGACAAAGACTTGTCTTTGACTATTTCTTTGGGTAAAGGCTCATGTCCTTCAGGGATAAAAATCGCTTCATAGAGCATTTCTGCTAAAAAATTGGATTCGCCTGGTTTTAATGTCCTGATTGTCATGATCTCTCTACTGGACAGCAATCGTGAGTATATAAAAAGTAGTTGGTTAATCTTTCAATTGCTTGAATAGAATTGAATTCTGGTCCGGATCGTATATCCCAATACTCCAGGAACTTTCGTCTTCTACTATTTCTCCCATGGTCTTACCTCCATATTTGGTAGTAATGGCAATAGTTTGATTCAAATCGGAAACTACCACATCAAATTGATGTCGATTTTGGTCAGCGGTATTCCCAGCAACTTGTGCTGGACAAAACAGCAGACTTAAATCTCCCCAAATGCCTGAATACAACTTGGAGCCATACATTTCTTTTTCCGTGAATTGAATATTAAAAGTGTTAGCATAGAACTCTAGCATTTGTTCCATGTTGGTGATAGCCATGGTCATACCTTCAATTCGATAACCTACATTTTCCATTATCAGCGCATTTATGTTTTGATATAAACTCTTACTGTATTTTAAGGATCTTTCCATCCACCTCCAAGAGATCTATAGAGATCTACCACGTATAGAAATTGCTGATTCCTGGCTTTCATTAGGGAAAGTTCAGCCTCAAATACCGCTGCTTGAGCGGTAATCACTTCCAAATAGTTAGCAAACCCGGTAATGAACAGATCATTGGAGGTGAGCTGGGCGTTTCGAAGTTCATCTACCTGCTGTACCTTTAACTCATAAAAGTTCTGTGCATTTTCAATTCCCCTCAGATTAACCAGGACCTCTGACAGCGCATTCAAGGTAGCCTTCTCATACTCATATAGTAAAACGTAGTTTTCCGAGGCTGCTTTTTTAAGGTCTGCCCGAATGCGCTTTTTATTAAAAATAGGAGCGGTAAGATTTGCCAATACTCCTGCTGCTATAGAGTTGGGATTTAAAACCAATTGCGGCTTAAATGCCTCAAAGCCAAGGGCTGCCGTCAGGTTTAAAGAGGGATAAAATGCAGCTCTTGCCACATAAACATTGGCATTTGCTGCCTGCAGCTCAAATTCTTTCTGACGCAGATCCGGACGGTTGCGCAGCAAATCGCTGGGAATTCCCGTATTGATCATCGTGGGTAGTTGTTGTTCCAGGATACCAACACCTCTGGTAATTGGTATAGGTACCCTACCCAGAAGCAAGTTGAGCGCTATCTCAAGTTCATAAACCTCTTGTTTGACGGAATACTCGAGACTGCGGGAATTGAGCAATTGCGCATTAAACTGTCTAACCGCCAGTTCAGTTACACCACCTGCCAGTTTCTGAATTTTGATCAATTCAACTGCTTGCTCTTGCAATGCAATATTTTTCACAATGATCTCCAGCTCATTCTCTTTTTCCAGCAGATTATAATAGGTCGATGCTACTTTTGCGACAATATTGGTAATGATGAGCTGCCTGGCTTCACGGGTGGCCAAATAACTGTTGAAGGCAGCCTCTTTCATGTTTTGAATCTTCTTCCAGATGTCAAGCTCCCAAGTTGCCCCTACTCCAAAGTTATAGGTCGGGGTAAAGGGATACGGAATACGCCTATCAGCGTCAATGTTTTCTGAGAAATTTGTGTCATAGTTTCCCACACCGGCTTCAGTGTAATCTCCATACCTTTGGCCACCCAGGTTGGCAGTACCAAACCCCTCCGGTGCTAACTGGCCTTTTCGTCTCAGAATGGCTGCGTCGGCGATATTGATTCTTTGCAAAGCGATAGTCAGGTCATAATTGTTCTTAATGGCGATATCAATTAAACCGATAAGGACCGAATCCTTAAAAAAATCGTGGTAATCCAGGCTGTCAAGGGCTGTGTTTTGGCTAGAATCCGGTTGATAATTGCCCGGTAATCGCACTTGATTATTCAAGGCTTGTGGTGGATTCTTGATCGCACACCCTGCCAGTATGCTTAAGCTGATTATCAATGAAATTCTGATATATGTGCTCTGATTGATCATGTTTAGACTGCTGGGGTTGCTTCTATATCTATTTCTTTGGGATTTTTTCCTGGAAGGATCTTTTTGAGTCCAAATGTGAACAATACATAAAGGCCTGGTATCACCAGAACCCCAAATAGGGTTCCAATTAGCATTCCCCCAACGGCGGCGGTTCCGATAGATCTATTACCAATGGCACCGGCACCACTGGCCAGACATAGCGGAATCAGACCGGCAATAAAGGCAAATGAAGTCATGAGTATTGGTCTGAGCCGCTCACTTCCCCCTTGTATGGCGGCCTTAAGTACAGAAAGTCCCTGGCTACGCTTAATCACTGCATATTCGATGATCAGGATCGCATTTTTGCCTAATAGGCCGATTAACATCACCAGAGAAACTTGCGCGTAAATATTGTTTTGCAACCCGAAGATCTTTAGTGCTAATAACGCTCCGAAAATTCCCGCAGGTAGTGATATTAACACCGGCAGCGGTAAACTGAAGCTCTCGTATTGTGCGGCCAGCAACATATAGACGAATACCAGACAGATGAGAAAAATGTAAATGGCCTGATTTCCGGATTCGATCTCCTCCCGTGTCATACCAGACCATTCGTGGTTAAAACCAATGGGCAGTTTTTGACCGGCAACCCGTTCTATGGCTGCAATGGCGTCCCCACTGCTGTAGCCAGGTGCAGGGGATCCATTGATT